>DOMV01000334.1 GCA_003509805.1 Planctomycetaceae bacterium | reverse complement strand
GTTGAGCAACTGCACGGCGCGCTTCCGGTCCGGTTTTCGAGGCGATGGGCCATGCTGGTTGGCTGCACAAAAATATCACGATCATCCTGAACGACAATAAAATGTCGATTTGCCCCCGGGTCGGCGGAATTTCCTCCTATCTCGACCGGCTCCGGATGGCCAAATCCTATCTCGGCTTCAAGCACCGGGTCCGCGTGGTGATCCGCAATCTCCCGTTTGTGAACAAGTTCGCCGAACGGTTTCTCGGCGGTTTCAAGTCGGCGATCAAAGCGGCCTTTCTCGGCGGGATGCTGTTCGAAGAACTCGGTTTCCGGTATATCGGCCCGATCGACGGTCACGATATCGGCAAACTTCAAAACTATCTCCGGCTCGTGCGGATGTATGAAGAGCCGGTCCTGTTGCATGTGTTCACCGAAAAAGGCCGGGGGTTCGACGCGGCCGTCGACGATCCGACGGCGTTTCACGCCCCTTCACCCGGCCTGGTCGGACGGCATACGGGCAAAAATC
Source organism: Planctomycetaceae bacterium (assembly GCA_003509805.1). GTDB lineage: Bacteria > Planctomycetota > Planctomycetia > Pirellulales > Thermoguttaceae > UBA8133. Next base: position 3,589 of record DOMV01000334.1, on the reverse strand, counting down.
GTTTCGACCTGTATTCGAGCGATCATGGGCCGCGTGATCCTGAGCCGGGCGACTCCGGCGTCCGCTCCTTGAAGGAATCGCACCAGTCGGCGATCAGGTCGACCCGGCCGGTTCCGTTCACGCAGCACGTGCGCGACGCGGTCCTGGAAGTGATGCGGGACAACGAACGGGTTTGCGCCGTCAGTGCCGCGATGGTTCAGGGAACCATGATGGAACCCGTCCGGGAAGAATTCCCGTCGCGGTTTTTCGACGTCGGAATCTGCGAGTCCCATGCGATCCTTTTCGCTTCGGGACTCGCCAAGGCGGGATTACGGCCCATGGTCGCGATTTACAGCACGTTCATGCAGCGGGGGTACGACCAGATTTTCCAGGAGGTGTCGCTTCAAAATCTGCCGGTCACGCTCCTGCTCGATCGGGCCGGCCTGGCCGCCACCGACGGGCCGACGCACCACGGCGTGTTCGATATCGCCTACCTGCGGCCGTTCCCGAATCTGGTCGTTCTGACGCCCGGCGACGCGGCCGACGTGGAACCGATGATCCGGTTCGCGGCAACCCACGCCGGGCCGGTCGCGATTCGGTATCCGAAAGCCGATGCGACCTTGTTTTCCCGCGAGGTCGCTCCCGTCGAACCGGGAAAATCCGAGCGTCTCCGTGACGGCGAAGACGGTTTCATCGTCGTTTGCGGCGGACATGTCGACATCGCCCTGGAATCGGCCAAGGAACTGGGTAAGAACCTGGATGGACGCGGTCGCGTCGATCTCGGCGTCATCAATGCCCGCTTCATCAAACCGCTCGACAAAGAGGGAATCCTCGGTCCGCTTCGAAACGGCAAATTTCTCCTGATCGTCGAAGAGGGCGTGCTTGCCGGCGGATTCGGCAGTGCCGTTCTCGAAGCCGCCAACGAGGAAGGGCTCGACACGCGGCTTATCCGGCGGCTCGGGATCGGGGATCGTTATATTCCCCATGCGGAGCGGAGCGAGCAATTGGAAGAACTCGGCTTCACCGAGGCGAATTTCTCCCGGTTGGTCCGCGAATTACAGTGCTCCGCCAAAAAATGGAACGAGCGGCAAGGGTAAACAAGCGATTGGCCGGAAAATCCACGGAAAATCCGCGGAAAAACCCGACCGGCTTCGTTATGCACCGAAGCCGGTTGAGATTTCAGTATAAGAGCGGGTTTGGCGGCCCGGCACAACCGGTAGACCTATCGTCGCGAGGAACGGTTGGAACGCTTGTGCTTGAGAAGCCATTGATAAACCTCGGGATTGTCGTAGGTCACCGTCCAACAGTCGTGGGCCAAATCGGGATAGAGCGTCAAGGCGATTTGGCGACCGCCGGTCTTCCGGATCGCTTCGACGATTTTCGTGCTGTTTTCCGGCTGGGATGTCGTATCCTGTTCTCCGTGAAAAGCCCAAATGGGAAGATGGCGCAAGCGTTCGGCGGCATCGGGACGGCAATAGCCGCAGATCGGAATTCCGGCGGCGAATCGGTCCGGAAAAAGGTAAAGCATGTCCCATGTCCCGCCGCCGCCCATGCTCAGGCCGGTCACATATTCGCGGTTTTTGTCGATGGCGTACTTCTTTTCCAGGCGTTCAAGCAACAGGACCAATTGCATCGGCGACCAGGAATATCCATCCGGACATTGGGGGGAAACCGTGATGAAGGGCCATTCTTTCGCCTTTTCCGGATCGCCGAGCAATTTGGGGGGGCCGTGCTTCTTGACTTTTTCCGGATCGCTCCCGCATTCCCCCATCCCGTGCAGGAACAGGAGAAGCGGCCATTTTTTTCCGCCCTTGGGAACATAATCGGCAGGCAGGAAAAGCCAATAGGAAACCGTTTCCTTTTCGGTCCTGTCGAGCGGCTTCGGCCGGAAACGCTCCTGGTATTGCAGACGCCGGACGGCGGCACGCTGTTGCGGCGGCAAGGCGTCCTGCTGCGCCTTTTCGGCCGCCTGCTCCTCCTTGGTTTTTCTCTTCGAAGTGTTTGCCGGGAGCTCGATTTGTTGCACCGCCTGGGTACCGGGAACCGGTTCGCCGGGAATCGATTCTCCGGCAACGAGACCCGGCGACACGAGCGTTAAAAGGACGATCGCGAAAACGTTTTGATTCATCTTTCGAATTTTTGTCGCTGAAATTATTGTTGTGACGGCGGCCCATCACATCGGCCCATTACATCGGCATCGTCTGGTAGACGGATTCGAAATCGGCGTTCAAGAGGGACCGGAGCAGGAATTCGAGCGTCAACCGGTCGGCGTTGATGTGCGTCGTGTATTGGTGATGCGATATCATCTCGCTTCGCTGCAATTCGAAGGCGGGCGAAAACGTGTTGAATTCGTAGAACGGACAGGTGGAACGGTCGTTCGGACCGGAAGGGCCGTTGCTGTAAGCCCGGACGACCTCGCCGGCATAAAGGGGGGCCGTCTCTTCGGACGGGTTGGCGAGCATTTGTTCGAGGTAATATTCCCGGGTCCGGATGAAATCGCAGGTCGTATTGCTCACGGTCTCGCAATACTCGTTGCTCAGGTATTCATACTCCATCGGGCTTTGCGGCAGGTTGAACGTGACGAGCGTGAGGACGCCGTTACGAAAATCGACCGCCCCGAGATAGGGGAGCACCCGCTTCCGGGAGACGCCGATCTGGCAGCGGTACTTTCCGTTGGCGCAAAGCAGGGCCACTTCCGGAAGGATGCGGAGTCGGCCGCGGGGCGGCATCCCGAAAAAGTCGACGCAGACTGCCGATCCGAATCGTTCCTCCTCGCCCGGTTTGAAGGGAACGAGAATGACATGGTTCGCCGTGGAATTGAACATGCTCCGCGCCCGGATCGAGACGAGACCGCTGCTTTTCGCGATCGGCGCGCCGCGATTGATGATCGACGTGCTCGTCTGGTAGGAAACATAGGAAAGGTCCTGCTGTCCCAGGACGGCGGCGACGGTATCGCCGAAAATCGCAACCAGTTCGTGATCGGCCGTCAGGCGGGCGGTGCGGAAGACGTCCAGGTCGAACTGTGCGCCGGCGAGATTGCGCATCCGGATGGTGCGTCGCATGCGCAGCGAGGAACCTTGCGTACCGCGATCGACTTCGAACGCGTCTTCCGTAAAACCGACGGGAATGGCGACCTGGTTCTTGCGGATCGCGGATTCGTCGGGATCGACCGCGTAATAGAGACTGAACGGTCCCCCCTCGGGGGAAAGGGTGAATTGATCTTCTCCGCCGAAAAAATTGTAGGGGCCCTGCGACATCCCGGCCTCGATATCGCCGACGCGGATCAGTCCGAAGCTGTCTCCGTCGATCCCGTCGGCGGTACTGGTCATGACCCGGCCGTTCCACTCGGGACAAATCGCGACCCGCGCGCCGAGCTGGTTGTACAACTCGAACACCTTGGTTTTGGATTCCAGATAATCAAGGGCGTTTCGGTAGGACATCGCCGTAACAAAGGAATTCAGAGCACGATGCACAAGCGCATGCGGCGCCGACGACACACGTCATTATCGGAGATATGCACACGGAATGCAAGTTCCGTAAACGAAAAACCCGACAGGAAACAAATTCGTTTCCCATCGGGCCGATATACACCGTAAACGGCATGACAATC
>DOMV01000092.1 GCA_003509805.1 Planctomycetaceae bacterium | reverse complement strand
CTCCGACCGAACGACCGGATCGCGGTCGCCGCCGACCTGGTACCAGCCGGAACACCCGGCGCCATCCCGGTCGCCGTTCAGCACCGCACCGCTTACCGACCGGAATCGGAGTTCGAGTGGACATTCGATTGGACGACCAACACGCATTTGACGAAAGTCAACGTCGTCAACCCGCGCACCGGACGTGTTGTCCGTTCGTTTTATCATCAGGAGNNAGTCCGTTCGCTTCTCCCCTGGCTTCATCGCAAGGAGACCGTCACCTATCAACCGGTTTCCGTTCCGGTCGCGACACCGATCCATCCGAACCGGTTCAGTCGCCCCGCGCAGTATTCCACGCAGGGATCGAACGGGGCATTCCGTCCGATCGATCCGCAGACCAATCCGCCGGGCTCGAACGGAACGGCAAGCACGGTCGTCAATTGACGGCGGCAAGGACCATGTGAGGATTCCCCAAAGCCTGCGCGCGGACGGCGCACTCCCGGCTTCGGGAAATCTCAGTAGTCCTCAGCATGCCCACTTCAATCTACCACGGCGGCATTAACGGCGTCCGAAAAAACAGCTCCGCTGCTTCTTTTGTTTTTTGACCACCTTGACTGGACAAATGTTCGTCACGGTGACATTTCCGTCCGTATCCTCGAAAATCGACACGATGGCCATTCCACGAATCGGCGGGTTGGTCGAGGCGACGCTTTTGCAGTAAAACTTGTAATTGACTCCATTAATAACGACCTGTGATTTGAAGCACAAGGGCGTGTAGGTCACCCCGACCTGTTCGTTCATCGCCCTATCGAACACACCCAGTGCCGTCGCACAGGGTTTTTTCCAGCAGGACCACCCTCCGGGGTCGGGCTGGGCCTGGGCCGTGCTCGCAAAAACAAAGGCCGTCAAAACGAAAACCGATACGATTCCCGAGACAAATTTTTTTGAGTTTTTCATGATTGATACTCTCCATTCCCACCGCAATCGATCCGGTCTCCCGGTACGGAGCGTCCGCGACGTTTCCGAAGCCGGAAGTCGCAACCCTTCTCCGCCTGAAAATCCCGTCAATGCGGTGATTTCAAAGTTTAAGTTCAGAGTTCAAGAATTTGGTCTCCAGGTTGAAAATCGAACGTGAGGCGGTGCCCCCTCGTTTCGTTTTTTATCTGAAGATCATCACGAGACCACCACGGCGGAAATATTTTTCAGGCATCGTCGCAATCGGCATATTCCCTACAATCGGAAAGCTTTCACATGTCGGAATAATGTACCCATACCATAGGCGAGTGTCAATAGGCCCGCTCACAAAAATTCCAGCGAGAAAAAAGAAGGACGACCACGGCAGGTGACGGCGGTCAGTCGATGCGGTTGTTCACCTCGGAAAGAATGGAACCGTCCTTGAGCCACACGACCCGTTTCGCCCGGTTGCCGACGTCGTTTTCATGAGTTACGAGAATGATCGTCCGTCCTTCCTCGTTCAGGCGGTCGAGCAATTCGAGGATTTCCTGCGTCGTCACCGAATCGAGATTTCCCGTCGGTTCGTCCGCCAGGATAAAATACGGGTCGTTTACCAGGCTCCGCGCGATGGCGACCCGCTGCTGTTGTCCCCCCGAAAGCTGCGTCGGTCGATGGTTGAGCCGCTCCTGCAAGCCGACCATTTCCGCGAGTTCCTTGCAGCGTTTTCGGGATTTCGAAGTGATGTTCCGCTGGTAAAACAAGGGGACCTCGATGTTTTCCAGGACCGTGAGCTGTTGGATGAGATTGTACGACTGGAAGACGAAACCGATCCGCGAGGCCCGGATATGCGACAGGGCGTGGTCGTTCATTTCCGTTACGTTGTCGTTTCCGAGCCAAATCGTCCCGCTCGAAGGATGATCGAGACAACCGAGGAGGTTCAACATCGTGCTTTTGCCGCTCCCGGAAGCGCCCATGATGGCAAGATAATCCCCTTCCGGGATTTCGAGATCGACCCCGCGAAGCGCGCGGACCGTTTCTCCTTTGAGCTTGTATTCCTTGACGACCTTTTCCAGTTTTGCGGCAAACATGGGAGAAAGAAGTTAAGAGTTAAAAGTTAAACGGGGAGAGGGGAGAGGGGAGAGGTTGGTTTCGTCGCTATCGATTACATGTGCCCCAGGGAATAGAGCAAGGTGTTGATTCCCAACTTCATCGCGGATTCCCGGGTATATCCTTTGCAATCAAGCGAGTTTGTTTTTTCCAGTGCGCAACTGACATCGAGCGGGGAAAAAACGACTCCCCAGCGGTCGGCGACCTTGATTCCGAGCAATTCCGGGACCACTTCCTTGTCGACGACCCGCATTTTCCGGTTGGGCGATTGTTGCGGTACACGGACTTCCAGCCGTTCGATCGGGAAACCGCCGTACACGTCGCTCAACAACGGATCGTCCGGTTCGACGGCCGAGAGCGTCCATTCCTCCTCCGGGAAAATCGTCCGCATTTCCTCCTTGAAGGAATCGGTGAACGGTTTCGACGAACAGATGGCGTTTACGAACAGGGTTCCGCCCCGTTTGACGTACTCGGCAACCCGCGTGCGTTCCTCTTCCGTGAAGGTGAATGCGCCGCGACCGTGCATGAAAACGATCGGGAAATCGAAGACGGCATCGGTCCCGAAATGGACTTTGTCCGCCCGGACGTCGACCGGAATTCCGAGATGGACACCGGCCCATTGAAGCATGTTGGGCAGCGCGCGAGGCGCCGAGCCGGCACCCGATCCGGTTTCCAGCAGGCCCAGGTAAATCTGTCCCCTCCGCTGCTCGACGTCGGAAAGCACCTGGGCGGCCGCTTCAAGCATTTTGCGATCCTTGGTTTTCATTTCACGGTTGGTCGCATAGGTCAGCACGTTGATCCCGATCCCGAGACCGGCTTCGATTTGACGTTGAACGGCCTCCGGATACGGGTCGTCGCGTTCGACCGGTCGGGCGACTTCCCATAAACAGGAAAGCGACGGCCGGTTTCCCGTCCCGGTTTCTTTTTTGACGGGGCGACAATAAACGACGCCGGTCCGGCAGCCGTATTCGATGCCCTCGATCGGCCGCATCCGGTCCGGCTCGATCGTCACTTCCGCCTGCCAAATCGGATGCTCCGCTCCAAGCAATCGCAATTCATACCCTTCTTCCGGCAGGACTTGGCGCATCAGCTCGCGAAACCCCTTGTCGAACGACACGTCGTTCGGTTGCGCTTCGGCGAAAATGAAACCGCCGCCATCCAGATAGCCGCGCAATTTGGCCGCCCATGCCGCCGCCCGATCGGGATCGTTCGGGAGCGGCGATTTGGAACCGGAAAGATACAGGACCGGTGATTGCAGCAAAACCTCCACGCTTGCCGGTTCCATGGGCACGACCTGCCAGGTCAGGTCGATCTTCCACCGCGATTCCACGAACCGGGTCAAATGATCGACATCGTTCGGGTGCATGTTCCACGAATGATCGCCGGGAGTGCCGAACTCGATTTTCGAAAGCAGGACGGGCCTGCGTCCCCGTGAGAGGAACAGGAGCGCGAACGACGTTCCCGACAAGTCGCCGAGATTGTCGCTCCAATGCGTGTTCAATTCTCCTTTTCGTTTGAGCAAAAAGGCGGTTCCCTCGCGATACCAATCGTGCTTGCCGATGAACCGTTGGCCGCTCATCCGCCCGACACGCTCAAGGCCGTAGAGATAATACAGCAGGTACGTGCCTCCGTGGCCCTTGTTTTCCTCGACGCTGAAATTACGTTCCATCCAATCGAGTCCGCGCCGAATCCGTTCCTGCGACGGATTTTGTGCCGGCAGGCCGCACAGGATCTGATCCCCGCGCACCGCCGCTCCGTCCTGGGACGTCATGCCCGAGGAAATCATCAGGCTCGCGATGCCCGCACAGGTCATGCTTGCCCGGATTCCGGTACTTCCGTCCGATGTGGGCGTATAGCCCCAGGCCCCGTTGGCATTCTGGCAATTTTCCCAATAATTCCGGGCACGGGCCCAGGTCTCCTGTTTTGCCGACACCCCGACGCGCTCCGCTTCGTAGAGGGCGAGAATCGAAAACTGCGCGTTCGAATTGTCGCTCCCCCGTTGGCCGGCCTTGCGACCGGTATAGATGTAGGTCCACCCGCCGTTTGCCGGCGAATTCGGGCCCTCGAACGTCTGGTGCTCTTCGATCTGCCGGACGTTTTCGCGGATGAGCGGTCGATCACGTTCCGGATCGCAGAGGGCGAACGCCATGGTTTGCAGGGCAATCGAGTAGTTTTGATTGAAATCGGGCCCCACTCTGAACCGCCTCAGGTACTGCATCGCATTGACGATCGCCGGATCGTCCCTGGAAACACCGGCGCTGAGCATGGCAATCGTACAAAGCGCCGTCATCCCGACGGCATGACTCCCCTCGACCCAGTTTCCCTCTCGCTGCTGCTTGCTTTTAAGATAACGAACACCCTGCTCGATGGCCCGGCTCACGTCTTCCGGGTGAATATCCTGCGCCCGCAGAGTCGATACGCAACAGAAAAGCGGCAACAGCAATATACACCGGATATACCGAAACCGGTTGACTCCGCAGCCTGGTCGCATGGCATCCCTCATTCCCTTCCCGACGATGTCGTCAAATACGGATTGTTCCGGCTCTCGTCGCCGGCGGTGGTCTTCGGGCCATGACCGGGCAAGAAAACCGTATTTTCCGGCAAGGTCAACAGTTTTCCCTTGATCCCCTTGATAAGCAGATCGAAATCGCCGTCCGGAAAATCGGCTCTCCCGACGCTTCCCTGAAAAACGATATCGCCGACGAACGCCATTTTTCCGTCTTCACAAAGCAGCACGTAAGCAACCTGTCCCCGGCTGTGACCGGGAACGTGCAACACCCGGATGGGCATTGAGCAGATGTCGATGGTTTCCCCGTCGTCAAGCACGCGATCCGCGGGAGGAGCATGAAACGGGAAACCGAAATGCAACGACAGGTTTGTGTTCGGGTCCGTCAGTTTATCGGCATCTTCCCTTCCAATGTGGATCGGACATTCCCGCCATTCTTCACGAATCTCGGAAATTCCGGCGATATGATCGATATGTCCATGCGTGACCAGTATCGCCTCGGGAATCAAACCCCGTTTTTTGACGATATCGACGATACGATCGGCATCAAAACCCGGATCGACGATGAAACAGGCTTCCGAGTTGTCACAATGAACAATATACGCATTTTGACCAAAAGAAGGCGATTCAACCGTAATTACCTTTATTTCCGAAAAGAGCATCAAATTGGTCTCCACCGATTGGGGAAAAACTGCTAAAATGTCCGGACGCGCCGATTATTAGTGTCATTATACCGGGATTATGGGATTTTGCGAAGGTATAACGCCTGAAATTGCTGGAGGAATCCCGGCCGGGACAGCGATATACTGTACAAGCGACATACTGTACAACAGTCCGTGATACACGTTCCAACCGTGTCGTCAAGCCGGCGATCGATGACACGATGCGATCATGCCGAAACCCTTGGGGATTTCCCGAAGCCGACGATTGAGACGCCTGCCCGACGTCAACAACACCGCGCAGGTAAACAGGCGGGTTAAACGGGAGACTCGACCGGCTTCGATATACGAACATTAACCGCCCGCTTCCACCGCAACATCGGACGTTGCACGTCACTCCGAAGGAAAAAAAGATGAAGTCGATTTTCTCATGCCGTAATGCCTCTTTTTTCCGGCAAGGATCAGCCGCCATGACGTTGTTGCTCCTCATCGCCGCCACCTCGTATTCCGTAGCTCAACAGAACCCGATGGTCGCGACGCGGGACATTCCCGGCCGAACCGATCTTGTCGCCTCCAACGAACATCCGCTGATGCCGGTACTTCGCTGGGCCGAAAACGGGCGCCCGGAAGTCGCGAAAGTCAGGGATTACACGGCAACAGTCACGAAACAGGAAAACATCAACGGCGACCTCCAGCAGGCGCAAGTCATGGACATCAAAATCCGGCATGAACCGTTCAGCGTCTACCTGAAGTTCCGTTATCCCCAGAACCTCGCGGGCCAGGAGGCGATTTACGTCCAAGGTGCGAACGAGAACAAACTGATCGCCCACGGCGTCGGATTAAAAAAGACGTTCGGGACCCAATTCCTTGCCCCGGAAGGAATTTTGGCGATGCAAGGCAACAAGTACCCGATCACGAAAATGGGCATTCTCAACCTCGTCGACGAGCTCGTCATGGTCGGCCGGTTGGACGTCAAATACGGTGAATGCGACGTCAGGTATCACAAGGATGTCGAAATCGACAAACGACTCTGCACGCTGATCGAAGTGACGCACCCGATTCCGAGAACGAATTTCCGCTTCCACAAGGCGAGAATCTTCGTCGACAACGAGTTGAACATGCCGACCCGTTACGAGTCCTATGATTGGCCCAAAGCCGAGGGGGAAAAACCGGGACTCATCGAAGCGTACACCTACCAGAAACTCAAGATCAACGTCGGTCTTACCGACGCCGATTTCGACCATAAGAACGCCGGCTACGGGTATCGCGAATCGGGAAAATAACGGGGCCGCCACGGTGCTTCGCAAACATGCGATCCATCCGGGAATCCGGTTCCCGGCTCGTCGAATACGATTGTCGAATACGATTCCCGGCTCGCGAGGCACCGCTCCTTACTTCAGCTCTTCGGCGAACGCTCTCGTCGAGAGCGGTTCCCCGGTCGCCTGACGTACAAATTCGGGCCACGCGAGCGATGCGCCGGGCTTGAATATGTTGTCGATCAGCGTTCGCCCGAGTTCCGGTCCCTCTTTTTCGCCGATCGTCTTACGTATCTGGGCGCCGAACAATTCCCCGAGCATGTAGTTGTGATAATAGACCGGGGCGACCGTGAAATGCGGTTTCGACGCCCAGTCGGCCTTGTTGCGTCGGGGCGGACGGCGGAGCATCTGGTATTTCTCGACCGTATCCCACCAGAGCGTTCGCAAATCGGCGTCGGGGTTTTCGTAAAGCGCTTTCTCGAAATGCAGCATCACGAGCGTCCACCGGCAGAAGATCAATTGTTCCCGGCGTCGCTGTTTTTTCAGGGCTTCCGCAACTGCTTCCGCCGTTTTCGGGTCGGCGCCGGCAAATCGGACCATCCAATCCGGTGTCCGGGCCTTTGCCCCGAAATACATCGCCACCCCTTCCGTGGTGAAAATATGGGCCGCGTCACGCAGATTGAACGGCAAGGACCGATCGCAGTGGTAGGAATAGAGCGAATGCCCCAGTTCGTGAAGCTGCGTATCCATCCATTCGACCGTCGGTTTTAAGTTGCAGAGAATCCGGGTGTCGCCCTGCGCGTCGATATCGATACTGAACGCGTGTTGACTCTTGCCGGGCTGTTCGAACAGGCTGCTTTTCTCCAGGATATCACGAATTTCCGGTAATCCGATACTTTCGTAATACGCGACCGAAATATCGCGGATATCCCGGCCGGTTTTGTCTTTGTAGAAATCGTTCGGATTGACCTCTTTCGAGGGCGGGGCCTGTTGGAAAAACGGGTTGTCGTAATGCCAGGGCATCAAGCGGTCGGCGGCAACGCCGAATTTCGCCGCAAGCTCGGCATCCATCTCCTTTTTCATCTCGGCGAAAAGAGGCCGCGTCGATGTTTCCAATTCCTCGAAAATCGCGAGCAATTCCTCCGCCTTGTATTCCTGGAAACGAACCGACATGAGCCAATAATTGTCGTAGCCCAATTGTTTCGCCGCCGCATTCCTGACCTTGGCCAGCGCGACCAGGCGGTCGTTGACCTCTTCGCCCACGACTTTGAGGGCTTCCCAGATTTTTTGGCGAACCGCCGAATCGGTTTCCCGCTCCAGCCATTCCAGCAAGTCGTTGTTCGTGTATTCCTGGCCGTCGATCACACAACGCTGGGTCTGGAAAATCTGCTCCAACTCGCTCGACATTTCCGTCATTTGCGCAAGAAGCGCCGGCGGCAACTGGTTGCGCTCATAAGCCAACTCGGCCAACTCGGCGGCCCTGGCATCGACCGACATCCCTTTCAGACGTTGTTCCGAATGGTAAGCATCTTCATTATCCGAGGTTAGGATTTGCCCCGGTTCGAGCGACGCGGCACGGAGTCTTTTAATCTCCGCGTATTGGACGGGATCGCTGTGATACGTCGAAATCGCGAGACTCGCCTCGGCGGCCGACTTGAAGGCGGCGTCGGTTCCGGTTGTGGACGCCTCCCACCAAGCGAGATTGGCCGTTTTCGCCAGCGCCGCGACCTCCGTTTGATATGTTTGCATAAACCGGGACAAGGCGGCATGATCCGCCTGACTGGACGTTTTCACTGGTACTCCTTTTTCAGAAATGTCAAGACCGCCGACACCGCCCACCACGTGACCGTCGATAACCTGGCCACTGACGACCTGGGCTTCAAGTGGCAACACGCACAAACAAACGATCGCGGAAACAAGAAACGGTGCAAAAGGTTTCATAAAAAAAATTCACTAAGGGTTGTTGCATAACCGTCATTCCCGTGCCCGATCAGTCGAGTCCGATCGATCGGAGGAACCGCTGCACGGGACGCCGGGCCGGAAGGAAGTCCATTATAAAGCGGAGCCATGAGGAAATAAAGGCTTTTCCATTACCGATCTGTGAATAAAATTGGAACGTATACCGCAAACGGCCTGCAACTACGGCCTGAAACGGTTCCCGCGTACAATCGCCTGCCGCCCGGACAATCCGTTTAAGTAATTTCCTGTAACGGAGTTGGGATGAGTGAGTGCGGCAGGCAGACTTGACCGGATGTTCGTTTTCATCGCGTTTCCGGTGTAGCGGCGCCGAAGGAAGCCGCGCTGTATTTCCACCATACGGCGTACAGGGACGGCTCGACCGACGGGTCAAAATTGATTCGCGGGTCAATAAAACCCCGTCATCGCAAAGATTTTGTCCATCTGTTGAACTGCCGGCAAAACCAACCTAAAAATCGACCTATTCTGCGCATTTTGTCGATAAGGTCATTTACCCACATGCCTCATAGGAGAATTTTTGAGCCGGAACGCGCCATCCATCGCAAGAGGCGCGTTAAATCTTGCGTATTTTCCGCCTCCTTTTTTACCGGCATTTTTTGCTTGATTATAACACTAACCCATTTGCAAAAAAGGGCTTTGGCGAACTCAAGAGAGGCGGCATTCACGGCCGATACAACATGTGACCCTGGGATAAAGGCGTGTCGGGGGGCATGTTCAGGGCAAGTGTCAGACCCGTGATCGTTCATCGGATCATTCGAATCCGACGGGGACTGGCGAAACCAACCAAGATGCCGTAATAAGGATGGTCCGACCACAATACGCTTCGAAAACGGGGCGTTGTCGGGTGGCCCGGCAAAAATCACGAAACGGCGAATTAGGAAAAAGGAGAGTCTACCCAATGAAGTCCAGAATTCTGATGGCGACTTTGGTCGTAACCCTGATGCTGGGCGTCCAATCCTTCGCAAACGATTGCGGAGCGTGTGACCCCTGCAATCCGTGCGACAACGTTTCGTGCGGAAAATCTTGTGACCTGTTTTCAGGTCTGAAAAATCTGCTCGCAAATCGGCCTTCATTCTCGCAGTGTGGTCCGTGCGACAGCGTCGTCGCTTGCGACCCGTGCGGAGAAAGCAATTGCGACCCGTGCGGCGAGGTGGGTTGTGATCCGTGCGATCCGTGCGGAAAAGGTTCGTTCCGTCCCTTCCGCGGCCTCTTCGCTTCGTGGAAAAGCAACGGTTGCGGTCCGTGCGACGCCATTTGCGGCGACAACGACTGCACCCCGTGCGACGACATTTGCGGTCCGTGCGACGGCGATTGCGGTCCGTGCGACGATCTCGGTTGTGATCCCTGCGGTCGCGAAGGATTCTCCCTCCGGAAATTCTTCAGCCGTGCCCGTGGATGCGACCCCTGCGACGCCATTTGCGGCGACAANNAACGGTTGCGATCCCTGCGAATCCATTTGTGATCCCTGCGGCGACACCGGCTGCAAAAAGTACGGCTCGATCTTCGACAAACCGCGCCGGAGCATCAAGAAGTTCTTCGACGGTTTCGCTTGTGGAAGCTCCTGCGGTCCGTGCGACGCGACCTGCGGTCCGTGCGACATGAGC
>DOMV01000279.1:9631-11494 GCA_003509805.1 Planctomycetaceae bacterium | reverse complement strand
CGGGAGGTCCGAGGCGGACTGCCACCGGCGCCCGTGCGGCTCACATATACCCGTGCGGCTCGCACCCGGCCCGTGCGGCTCGCACCCGTCAATAATCGTTGGGCATCGCGTTCATCTGCTCTTTGGTGAAAACGGGGCCTTCCTTGCAGACGTAAACGGGGCCGCAGTTGCAACGGCCGCATTTGCCGATGCCGCATTTCATCCTGAGTTCGAGGGTGGTGTAGCACTGNNAGCGAGAATTTAATCATCACCGGCGGGCCGATGACGAGGCCGACGGCGTTGGAACAATCGATATTCGCTTCCTTGAGCACGGTGGGAACGAAACCGACTTTGCCGTCCCAATCAGGTGTCTCGCCGCCGGGATCGACCGTTTTGAGGACGTTGACGTTCGGATAAGCGGCCCATCGATCGAGTTCTTCTTTGAAAACGAGATCGCCCACGGTCCGGGCCCCGTAAACGATATGGATTTTGCCGTATTTTTCACGGTTTTCCAGGGCGTACCAGATCGCGCAGCGGATCGGCGGCATCGCGATTCCCCCGCCGACGAACACCAGGTCTTTCCCCTCCCAGGCTTCCATGGGATAAGCGTTCCCGTAAGGCCCGCGAAAACCGATGGTTTCACCCGGCTCGATCCGCCACAGGGCTTCGGTGACCCGGCCCGTTTTTCGAAAACAAAACTCGATGCGGTCTTTCCAATTGGAACTGGAACAAATGTTGAAGGTCGATTCGCCGACCCCGAAAACGCTGTAAAGACCGAACTGGCCGACCTGGAAGGAAAAATGATTCCGCCGTTCTTCGTCCCGAAAACGAATCGAAACCGACTTGACATCCGCGGTATGCTGCGTGATTTCAAGCACTTCCATCAATTCCGGCATGTAAATGTTCTTTTGCATATTCTTCCTGTAATGCTGAAGTGCGGTTGCATGGGCGGTTAAATGGTTTTTGTTTTTCGTAGATAAACGGGCAAATTGACCGGAAAAACTCAACCGGCTCCGATATAAACCGCTTTGATTAAATAAAGTAAAAATCAGGGATCGATCGTTGCGTTGGTGCGTTTCAAAAACAGCCTTATGTCTTTTTCTTTTGCGACGTTTTTCGAGCAGGATTCTTTTGGTGAACGTGTGGGGCAAGAGGATGACTTGCCAATGTTCGAATTCCGTCGCGAAAACACTGGAAACTCGGCGACCGGTTGTTTTCGACATCCATTTCCGGAGCGAGAGCCGCAGCCCATTTGACTTTTTGTTCAAGGGCCTGCGAATTCCTTTTTCCCCCGGCCGTCAGTTTCTTCACGCCGCCGGGATAAATCGCGTCGGCGAGTCGTTCCCATGTTCCGCATCGAGCGTCTTGAACATAATCGTCAAGCACGTCGATTTTCGCTTTCGGATAAACTTTCACCAGTGCCGCCCTGTCCCCCAAGTACCAAGCTTCCAATTCTTCGACGGCAATTCGAAACAGGCACTTCGGTTTTACATCACAATAGTCGAGCAAAGCGGTTAATTCCGTTTTGAAAGCGATACAATCCGGATGCTCATCCAAATCGACCAAAACGACGACCACGAGTTCCCGATTCTCTTCCCTGCCGTAAGCCTTCAGCTTCGAAGAAAGATTGTGCAATAACGTTTGGTCTTTCGGATTCGGGTTTTGTGAAGGGTCTTTCGGTATTTTGCCGACTCCGCGATGCTTTCGAATGTACCAGGTATGCGGATTTCCACGCTCACCGAGGATTTTCCCCATCAACGACCAGAGGGCGGTTTTATCGGATGTCCCTTCAACCAGGATTTCGAAGTGCATGATATTATACCGAAGCCGGTTAAGTCGTTGGTAAACACAGCCCGCACAACCGCCCGTTTACCTTCCGGGACC
>DOMV01000279.1:3644-9611 GCA_003509805.1 Planctomycetaceae bacterium | reverse complement strand
CGGCTTCGGGAAATTTCAACGGCTTTGAGTGTATTGATATTCCAGAGATTCCGATTGTTCATCAAGATAATCGCTGTACCACAGGGAGCCGAGCGGTTGACCGTTTTCGACCATGTTCGCGACATAATCGAATCCAGACGCTCTTTTCACCGTCGAAAAACCGTCCTTCTGTTTTTCCAGCACCCACACTTCGTCCGGTTGCAGTGCGTCAACAAAATTCGGCTGATGAGTCGTAACAAAAACCTGGGAACCGTTTTTTTTGCCGGTTGCGTGTTCTCGAAACTCGCGGGCCAGCGTTTCGAGCAATTTGTGATAGAGACCGTTTTCCGGTTCTTCGACGCATAAAAACGGCGGCGGCGTTGGGTCTTCCAACAAGAGAAGGTAAGCGAAGACCTTCAATGTACCGTCCGACATTTGCTGCGCATAAAACGGATCGTCGAATCCCTTGTCGTTGAAACGAAGCAAAAGTCTTCCATCGGGAGATTTTTCCGTATCGATTTTGTCGATGCCCGGTATCTTTTGTGCGATGCGTTTCAAGATTTCCTGCAACTGCTTGGGATGTTCCCGCTCCATGAATTGCACCACGTTGCCGAGGTTGTCGCCGTGGATGTTCAAATGTCTCTGCGGTCCGGCAAGCGGCAGGCTTCTCGCGGCGTCCGGCGTAAAATAGCTGAGATACCATCCTTCGATGAATTGTCGAAAAAGCGAAATCCGCGGATGCTGTTTCAGCGATCCGAGCGTCGCGATTCCAAGTTTGCGAGAATCTTCCAGTTCGACGATTTCCGTTTCGCTGCTTTCTTCAACGGCTTCTTTCGATTTTATGAATTCGAATAAATTGAATTGTTCTCGTTCTTCATTGATTTGTTTTCCTTCTTTTTCTCCTTTCCATACGATTCCTTTTCCGTTATTCAAAAGTAAAAATGAAAACGGCCAGCCATGCTTTTGTCCCTTGCGCCGCTGCCGGAGCCTTTCTCTCAAAACAAAAGGACGTCCCGATTCGTCGGCGGAAATCGCCAATTCATAAGTCAACGGGCGAGGATTTGACTCGCTTCCCTTAAAGTACAAGCTGAACTCCACCGGATCGGTCGTTCCCTGTGAGCGGATACGACCAAATCCGCCGCGTTGGCGCTGATCACAGGCGTCTTCGACGCCGAGTTTCAGACAATCTGCGAGAAAACCGAACGCATCAAAAAGCGTACTCTTCCCGGAACCGTTTTTTCCGATCACTGCCGTCAGGGGTGTCAACGGGTCGGCTGATTGTATGTTCCAGAGTTTTCCCAGGGTAACATCCCTCAACGATCGAAAATTGCGTATGCGAATGCCTTCGATTTTTGCCATGTTGGAACCCCTTTTATACCGATGCCGGTTGAGTTTTCCACGTGATTCGTCCGCTTATCCTTCAGGATATTCCACGGATTTTCGTTGTGCCAGGATTTTTTTGGTTCGAACGGCAAGGTAAATCGCGTTGATCAAATACAGGAACGGCACGACCAGCCCCAGTAATACGAGTACCCGCATCCCCTGTCCCGATTTGATCGCCTTGGCGATTTTCCAGCAAAGGACGACAACATAAACGCTCATGAAAACAAGCAACGTGTCGGTCGCCAAATCCACACCCTCGATCAACAGATCGCTCAGGAAAAACTCGCCCGCCACAACAACGGCGACGCCGATGCCGAACAAGGCCGCGATGATGTAAAACGCCAGGATCAACGAGCGACGCAGGCGTTCGATTTTCGCGTAGTCCAAGTCGGCGTCATCACCCGGCCCTTCGTCGGCTTCGTTGTCGGCGTGATACGGCGGCGGCGCAAACGGGTTGCCGTCCTCTTCGTACGTCTGCATGGAATATACCGGAAACACGCTGAAAAATCAGTATTCGCAAAGCCCTTCGAAGCCGAAATACCGTGCGGCGTTATTGAAACAAATATCCCGGACCATGCTGCCGACCAGGTCCATGTCGTTCGGCAAAAGGCCGTTGTCGATCTCTTCGCCGAGCAGGTCGCACAAAATCCGGCGGAAATACTCGTGCCGGGGAAATGAAAGGAACGACCGGCTGTCGGTCACCATCCCGACGAACCGGGCAAGCAGGCCGTGGTTGGAAATCGTGTCCAACTGGCGGCGCATCCCGTCCCGCTGGTCCAGGAACCACCAGCCGCTGCCGTACTGCATTTTACCCGGCGCGACGCCGTCCTGGAAGTTGCCGATCAATGTCGCCAGCATGTCGTTATCGGTCGGGTTCAGGTTGTAGACGATCGTTTTCGGCAGCTTCGCCTCTTTGTCGAGGTTGTCGAAGAAACGCGAAAGATGCAGGGCGTGGGAACCGTCGATCATCGAATCGAAGCCGGCGTCGACGCCGACTTCGCGGAACCGCCGCGAATTGTTGTTCCGCATCGCCCCGATATGCAGTTGCATCGTCCAATTCTTTTCGGCGTCCATCCGGGCCAGTTCGTGCAGGATCGCCGAACAGAGCCGTTCCGCGTCTTTCGTTTCGATGATGTCGCGGCGGCGCACCCGGCCGAAAATCGATTCCAGCTCGCTTTCATCGTACCACCAACGATACCGGAATTGGCCGAACCCGTGGTCCGACATGCGGCAACCGTGATCGTGAAAATACTGGTGGCGATTCCGGAGGGCTTCGATCAGGGACGCGAAACCGGATATCCCGACCCCGGCGGCTTCGGCCAAACGGTCGAGGTAAACGTTGTATTCATGGATGCTTTCGACGGTCAAATTACCGCCCGGCGGGAACGGCCCGTTCAATTGCATCGCCTTGTCCGGACGGAAGGTCGGGAGGACACGGATGTCGAACGACGGATCATCGGCGATCCGGCCGTGCGTTTCCAGGGAATCGATCGGGTCGTCGGTCGTGCAGAGCAACCGTACGCCGGCGCGGCGGAGCAATTCCCGGACGCAAAACGCGTCTTGTTGAAGCAAATCGTTCGCCCGGTCCCAGATCGAATCGGCGGTTTCCGGAGAAAGCAACCGGTCGTCGATCCCGAAAATCCGGGCCAGTTCGAGATGCGTCCAGTGATAAAGCGGATTCCGCAACGTTTGCGGCACGGTCCGGGCCCAGGCGTCGAACTTTTCACGGTCGCTTGCCCGGCCGGTGATGAGGTGTTCGTCGATTCCGGCGGCCCGCATCGCCCTCCACTTGTAATGATCCCCGCCGAGCCAGATCCGGGCAAGGTTCCCGAACCGGCGATTCTCCGCTATTTCCAGGGGTGGCAAGTGGTTGTGAAAATCGATGATCGGCATCGGCGCGGCATATTCGTGGTACAAATAGACGGCGCTTTTCGAACGAAGCAGAAAATTTCCGGTAATCAGTGGTTTCATCAAAAAAATGGGGGAAAAACTCACCTTTCGACGGACATGCGGCCCGATTCCGTGCAGTATACCCGGCCCGGCATGAAAAGGGAAGACCGGGAAAAACAGGCGCGCCCTCCGTAGGCAAGCCCGATTGACTTTACATGCCGAATTTGAGAAAATACGCGGACCACTCATCATTGGATATTTGACGGGCATTTCCCGCGGCACACCGTTCGAACGGCCCGGCCGCCGGTCGGCCCGTCATGTTCCGCGTCACATCAGGGAACCTTCACCAGAGAGCATTCATCGGGGAGTATTGCGCGATGGCCGCCAGTATCGAAGATTTCGTCAGCCGTTTGGTTCGGACCAACAAAAAGTTCACCTTTGTTTTTACCGAAGATTTCTTCAATGTTTTCGGCAAGGAAGGATTACTTGCCAATCGCTACAAGGATATCCGCCGGGCCATCAAGTACATCGACCACCACAAGGGGGAAAACGCGGAAATGCGGGCGAGCGACCCGAACAAACTGTTCGACGTCGAAGTGGTCGTCATCCGCCGTAATTACACCTGCTTCACCACGACGTTCAAGGAATTGGCCACGGGCCCTTTCGGCGGCGGCGCCTTGGTCCCGGGGTTCGGACAGGAGATCATCGATTCGGAAAAAGCCAAGTTGCTGGTACTCGCCTATTTCGCGGAAAAAGAGGAAGAGGCGTCGCTTTCCATCACGAAAATGATCAACGAGCGCCGGACCCGCCAGCTTGTGCTGGTCGTCGAATCGCCGGCCGACCTGAAGCGACCCAGTCTGGAACCGATCCGCAATTTGCGACACCGGTTGCGAACCATCCTGATTTCCCCGACCAAGGGCCCCATCGTCGATTGCCAGGTCGGCTCCATCTTTCAGGAAGGCAACAGCAGTTCGTTCGCCTCGCTGATGAACCATTTCTGTGTCGCGTATTGAGAACCGGGTTCCACGCCGGTTTCCGGGAATGCGCGAGCCCCGCCCGGTTCAGTTTTCCATGCTTCGATACAGGGGCATATAACGATAAGGGACTTCGAGAATCATGGCGGCAAGCGCGGTATTGAAAACCCGGCCGGCGGTGTCGCAATAATGATCGGGGTAATGCCAACTGCCGTTTTCATGTCCCTGGTAGGACTGGCTCGCGACGAGGTGGTCCCGCAACTTCGGAAACCAGCGATGCCAGCCGCTGCCCCCGTAATGGTGCATCGCGAGGCTCGCATAATAGGCGTAATAGAGATTGCATTGGCGGTCGTCGTTTTTGAGCGGCCCCCATTCCTGCAACACCTCCATGCCCCGGTCGAGTTTCGGCTCCCCGGGAGCCCAGCCGAGATAGAGGCGGGAAAGCAACCCGATAGCCGTACAGGTCTTCGACGAATCCGGCCCCTCGCCCGTTCCGGTTCCCTCGCGCGACCAGCGCTTGGGAATGTAATCGTATTGTCGGCCGCCGTCATATTGAAGCACGTCGAGAAAATCGCCCACCCGGTAAAGCGATGGTTTCGGGACGTAAAGATCGGCCAAATGAGCGCTTTTCAGCGCCATCAACTGCCAGCCCGTGACCGAAAGGTCGCCCGGAACCTCGCGGGGCCGATAGCGCCAGCCGCCGCTGACGGAAACATCCTGTGCCTTGATGATGAAGTTGACCCCTTCCTGTGCGGACTCGGACAGGATTTTGATCCTCGGGTTCATCGCCGAGGCTTCCGACAAGGCCAGGACGGCAAGCCCCTGCGTGTACATGCCTTGGTACCCTTGGCGGAAATCGAGCGTTTTTTCGCCGGGATCGATCCGGTTTTTCTGACCGTTTCGAATCAGGAACGCCAGCCCGCGATCAATGGTTTTCCAATGTTTTCCCTTCTTGACGGGGTCGGGCGAATATCCGGCTCCGAGGAAAGGAAGCAAAGCGGCCGCCGTCGCGGCGACCCGGCTCCCGTGGTTTCCGCCGTTTCGGCAAAGCCCGCAACCGGAGGAATCGGAATCGTTGCGTTCCAGATCGAAGTTCCAACCGCCATCCTTGCACTGATGCGCCGCCAGCCAATTGAGCGCGCGTTCGACCGCTTCCTCCGATTGGGCCGTCGTATCGCCGACATCCAAGCAGCGGCCCCGCTGACCGGCATTGCGTCCGTCAAGTCCTCCTCCGGCGACAAAACCGCCGATGCGCGATCCGTCAACTCCCCGGACGGGCGGAGCGCCTTCCCCGACGGTCAAAGGGGCCTCCGGGGCGTTTGCCGTTCCCGCGACCGTTCCGGCCTCTTGGGCAACCGTTGTCTCCGTCTCCACGGCGTTTTCCGTAACCTGTGCCGTATCTGCCGGTTGTTTCGATTCGTCCCCGTCGTCGTTCGAAACGGACTCGACCGGCAACGGAACATCCGTCGGCTTTTCCCCCAAATCGCCGGGCAGGGACGTGTCCGTAACGATTTCAAGACCGCCACCCCGTTGGGGGAGGGGGAAAAAAAGCATCGCCAAGACCATCACAATCGCCAAATGGAGCAAGAGACTCATGACGCCCCCGAAAACCTCATGGCTTTCAACCAGGCTTTCGATCCGGCGGCGTACGGCGGCGAACCGGCCGCGGGGCGGATTGGGACGCTCACTACTCATTACCGATATTTATGCTGTAAACGGCCTGAAACTACGGCATGTTTTT
>DOMV01000279.1:0-3618 GCA_003509805.1 Planctomycetaceae bacterium | reverse complement strand
AGCGAGTGCGGCAGGCAGACGTGACCCGATGTTCGTTTTCATTGCGTTTTTTGTATATCGCCGTCTCCCGAGCGGTCAATCCGTCAAAAAACGCCGCTTATTCCACGACGACGGCCTGCGCGGTCCGGTCTTCCAGATTCGGGCGAAAAATGGTGAGAATCATCGTCGGCAGGTACCACGCCATGAAAATCCCGCCCTGGTACGACTGCCAGAAGGAAACAGACAACATCAACAGGGCCGAACAACACAGGAGTGTCCCAAGATGTTTGTGGGAAGGCCATAGGATCATCCCGAAACAGGTTACGAAAAACGCGGCCAACACGGGAATCCGGTAAATGGGATTGGCGAACTCCCAAAAACCGTCCGGCTGGGCGAGGCGGACCGCACCGTCGCCGAACATCTGGAGCAAACAGGTCCCGAAATGGGACCGGCCCTCGGGAAAGGCGGGCAGAAGTGCGATCAGCAGCAGGATCATCGTGCCGCTCCCGATGACGAAACGCACCCAGCCGCGCCGCCAGTAAAAGCTCAGCCAAAGCGGGATCAAGAACAGCGGGTAAAACGCCAATCCGCCGGCAAGACCGATCCACGCCCCGGAGAAAAAGGGACGACGGTACATGGCGACCGCCCAAAGGATCAACGCCGCCGGCACCGTGTGATCGAGGCTGCCGATTATTTGATTCGTGTACGGAAGAAGCATGTAGAGCATCGCGCAGGCGATCCCGGTCCGGATGTTGCCGAAATGACAATGGCCGATATGGAGGAAGGCGAGAACGATCATCAAGTCGGCGACCAAGGCGAGCACGATCACGCCGATGACGGTCAGAACCGGAGGCTTCCGTTCGGATTTGAAGGTCGTATCGGCGACCGGCTCCGGTTCCGACGCCGCTCCCGTCGTCGTTTTCGTATCGGAAAAGTCCGCCGAGGGATTCGCCGGAGAATCCGGCTGGGAATCCGGCAGGGAAACGGGACTTTCTTCCACGGAATTTGCCGGATCGGTCAAGGGGACGGGAGAGGAAAGGGAAAAACCGATTTCGCCCGTTCGATCGCCGCCCGGTTGATCGGGACGCCGGGAAGAAACCGCGGGAGACGGCACAGGCGACAAAGGAGACGAATCGAACGTGTCGGAAACAGGCAGCGTTCCCATGAGTATCTCTTGCCGAACCCGTTGTGAAGGGACAAGAGCACGGCTCGTCAGGGCGGTCAACCGCAAAAAGGGGACAAATCCGGGTTTGACGTGGTGGGATGGTTCGAAACGCCGGGCGTCGAAAGACGGGAAAGGGTCCGCATGAACCAAAAAATCGTCGGGCGGGGTATCGCGAACCGTCAGAATCTGCTCCAGGCGAACCGTCCGGAGCGTTTCGACATGGTCCGCCCGATTGAAGGCGATACTGGCTGCCAGAAACCCGAAGATCGTAAAACAGGCAAACGTCAGCCCGCCGGGCGTCAAGTTCGGTTCGAGAAGCGGCCGGCGAACCATGACCGTATCGAAAAGCAGCCGGATTCCCATCAAAAAACCGACCAGGAACAACCAGTTGTAACCGTCGCACCCGTCGTGCATGGCGATCATCAACAGGCCGGGCGTAAAAAGAATCAAGCCGATCAGGTCGAGGTTGCGGATGCTGAAAAACCGGTTGAACTTGAAAAACGCCGCCAAAATGATTAACGACGACACATAAAACCATGTCGTCGGCAACATTTCATATTGAAAAAGCGAAGTAGGCATCGAAAAAGGGGATGTCTGAAAGATACCGTGTCCCGCATCAAAAATGGGCCGGGGGGATTCCGGAGCAGGGTGTTTCCCGAACACCGTGATGAAAACCCCTTTGGCCGCGCCGGTTGACTCCGAAGCCGGTTGACTCCGAAGCCAAGGTTCAAAAAAAATTTTTTTTCGCGGAGAGCGATGGGCTTAAAAACCATGCTGAAAATCAAGGACGTTACACCCCCGCATTATACCCCCGCGCGGCTTCGCTGGCAAGACGCGGGACTCGACGGACACGAGTATCCCCACGAGTATCCCACGCGGCTTGCAGTCGGCTTGTAGTCGGATTGCAGTCCTCGTATGGTTGACAGCCGGCGATTTGACGGGGATAATGAGCGGGACGAGGGGCCGTCATCGGAATTTCCGCCTGTTTTTCCGCCTGTTTTTCCGCCTGCGTTTCCGTGCCGTCAGCCCGTCATGCCGTCCGTTATTCCGCCAACCTGTATCCGTGTCATGCCCGACTGTTCTTCTCCGCTCGAATGTTATGATGCCGTCGTCGCCGTTTGGAAATCCGGCCGTTCCGACGAGGCGATCGCTCAAATGCGGGAGTTGAATCAAACCCACCCGGAAGAACCGCTTCCCTGCGCCGCCTTGGCCGCGTGGTATAAAAAAACCGACAAAATCGACGATGCCATTCATTATGCCGAGCGGTATTGCGAATTGGTCCCGGACGACCCGTTCGGTTTTTCCATCCTCAGTTCGCTCCGGCTTTCGGTCGGGCTTCGCGAGGCGGCGGAAGACGCCCTGATGAAAGCGAGCGATTTGCGCATCGCCGCCCAGTTGAACCGCAAAAAAGACGAAGACGGGTAGAACTGGCGAACCGCGCGAGATCGTGTTGTTTCCTCTTTTCCCCATTCCCTTCAACGACTTACCCCGCAACCGCTTACCACACAGCCGCCCATGACCCGCTACACGCTTGAAGACTTTGTTGCAACGACGACGCAAAAGGATCTCGACCAGGGCGTCTTCGAACTGGAAAGCGAGCGGATGCTCGAAGTCAACCTGAACGGCATGATCTGGACGAAAATGGGATCCATGGTCGCCTACCTGGGCGATGTCCGGTTCACCCGGGAAGGTCTTTTGGAACGCGGGCTCGGAACGCTTCTCAAGAAGATTGTGACCACCGAGGGCGGACAGCTCACGAAAGCCGAGGGACACGGCAAGGTGTACCTGGCCGATTTCGGGAAAAAAATCACGATTCTCGAACTCCGCAACCAGTCGATTTGCGTCAACGGGAACGACGTCCTGGCTTTCGAGCCGACGATCACGACCGAGATCAAGATGATCCGTCGCGTTGCGGGAATGCTTGCCGGCGGCCTCTTCAACATGATCCTCAAGGGAACCGGTCTCTTGGCGANNTCACGACCCATTTCGACCCGCTGACCCTGCGGGTGACGCCGGATCGACCGGTTTATACCGACCCGAATGCGACCGTGGCCTGGTCCGGGAATCTCCAGCCGAATATCAAGACCGACGTTTCCCTGAAAACCTTTTTCGGTCGCAGCAGCGGCGAATCCCTCCAGATGGAGTTCGTCGGGGACGGTTTCGTCGTGATTCAACCCTACGAGGAAGTTTATGGCGCCCCCCAGTAGTCCTGGCGCAAAGCCAGGAAACCGACCTGCGCGATAATACCGCAAGTTCGTCATCATCAACCTTTTCCGGCGATATCGCCGTTCCTGTCCGACTGCCATGGCTCAACCGAAAATCCTGATCGCCGACGACAATCCGGCGAACGTCGAATTGCTCGACGCCTACCTTTCCGCGTTCGATTATGAAATCGCCGTCGCCGTTGACGGCGCCGACGCATTGGAAAAAGTCGCCTCGTTCCAGCCCGACCTGATTTTGCTCGACATCATGAT
>DOMV01000304.1:4685-10356 GCA_003509805.1 Planctomycetaceae bacterium | reverse complement strand
TACGCCGCCCGGCTAAACGCTACTACTTGTTTTGCATCTCGTTTTCCAGCCGTTGACGGGCCTCGCGCTCGACGCGTGCCGCATTGAGATCCTCCCAGGTCGTGGGCGTGTTCGATTTACGCTTGTAAAACCTGGGCAAAAACGGGGAGAGGCGGATATTACGGAACTGGACGGTCGTTCCCGGGGTGCGGGCATGTAATTGAATCGTCCCCGGATCAAGCCAGGGACCGCCCGGTTTGCCCGGAGCAGCGTCGCCGCTTCCGAGCGGCCGCAGATCCCCCCAATCGCAAACGGGAACGCCGTTGATCCAGGTCTGAACGTGCCGATCGACGACGTTGATCGTCAGGTAATTCCATTTCATGTCCGGCGGCCTGAGAAAGCGGGCATCGGCCAGTCCCCGGATACCGCCGGCATCGCAACCGACGGGAATGCGCAACCGATCGTCCAACGACGGGATATTGAAAAGGGAACAATCGTACCCGGTGGCCGGGGTGAAACGTTTGGCGCGGAAAAAAACGCCTGCCTGGCCGTTCGGCAGAACCATGTTGTATTCCAACTGCAACGAGAAATTGGCCGCCTCCAATTTGTTTTCCAACACGGCGGGCCCCTGCAATTGGAGCGAAAGGTCCCTGGTGATCAACCGGTGGGCAAGCTGATCCCGCGGGATGGGACGGTTGCTTCCGAGATCGTCATACCACCACCCGTCCATGTCGACGCCGTTGAAAAGCGAATTGGACGCTCCCGGTTTCCAAAGAATGTTCCGGAACTTCGCAGGTCCCTTGCCGACGAGCAGGCCGATGTGCCCGTATCCGAGCGGGGCGATATCATCGAGCAAAACCGGCTCGTTCCGGTCGATCATGACTTTAACGGTTCCACCGTCGAACAGGACGACGCAGCGGTGCCAGGGTTGCCCCGATTCTTCCGTCGTTTTCACTTCTCCCGGACCAAGGCGATCGACGGCTTCGACAAGCGTTCCCTGCTGCCTTCCGAGGATCGTTCCACGGCGGCGCGCCGCGGAGTTCAGGATGACCGCGTAACAGGAGGAGTGTAAATCGCGGGGACTCGGCGGGGATTGCAGGAGCAGGAGCACTTCCGCGTCTTCGGGGCATTGATATTCCAGGGAAATCGAAGCATTGCCGAATTGGCCGGTCGTGTACAGCAAGCCGGGACGTTCGGGATCGCAAAAAATCGTGCCGCGCTCGCTTTTCTTTTGAAAGAAACGCCCGCCGCGGTACGGACTGGCCGGATCGTCCTGAACCCGCCAACCGAGAAACGTTTTCCCGTCGAACAGTTGACACCAACCGTCGCGCAGGAGATTTTCCTCCATCGGGACAGGTTCGAAGAGATTGCCGGACTTGTATATTTTGTCAAGATTGGCCTTGTAACGTTCCTGGGCTTCCTTCAGGTTTTTTTGCCGCTGCAACTCCTTTTCCGTCAAAGGCCGGTCGGCTTTCGTTTGCTCCTTTGCCCCGTCGTTCCCTCCCGATCCCGGGGAATCGCCGCCCGGGGGCGAATCGCCTCCGGTTTTTGAAGGGATCGACGGTTTCGTGGCGACATCGGATTCCCTGAAACTCCGGCGGATCATTTCCCGGATGCTTTCCCGGATTTCGAAGTCCCGTTGTTCCCGGTGACGGCGCATTTGTTGTTCCAGCAATTCTTGCTTCTTCTGCCTGGCAAGCTGTTCGTTGTATCGCTGGATATCCTCTTTGGTGATTCCCGGATGCGGGACGCCGCCCAGCGGAGAAGTGTCGTACAAAAACGATCGCTCCATTCCTCCAAGGCCGTCATATTCCCAACTCTCGGCCGGACCGTCGGTTTCCCGGGAAGGCCCCCGCATCAGGTTGCCCGACATGCCGGAACGGGGAACCAGGTCGATTCCGTCCCTTCCCGTCGGTTTGGGGAGATTCGTTCGGGGATCGACGGGTTGGGACGGAGGCGTCGCGATCAGGTTGATCCCGGGCGGTCGGGAGGCGTCCTCTTTTTCAGCCGCATAGTTCGCCGCGTCGTCCGCCGTCTGCGCACACGCGATTTCCGGGATACAAACGACCGGGACGATGATCGGTATCGCGCAAACAAGCGGGATCGGGCATGAAAAAAAAGAACGAAAAGCGTTCATAATCACAATAGTGTCCGAAAACCCGGAACCGACGCTCACCGGAGCTTAGCGGTATTTGAGCATCGACATACGGAGGCCGCGTCGGGCGTCGGCCTTCTTTTTGGCATCGCGTTTGTCGTACTCTTGTTTTCCCTTGCAAAGCCCCATGAGGACCTTGACTTTTCCTTCCTTGAAATAAATCCTGAGCGGTACAAGGGTCAATCCTTTCTCATAGGCGCGCATCGCGAAACGCTTGATTTCCCGCTGGTGGAGCAGCAACTTGCGGTCCCGTCTCGGTTTATGATTGAACCTGTTCGCTTCCACGTATTCCGGGACATCGCTGCCGACGAGCCAGACCTCGCCGTTTTTGACGCGACCGTAGGCTTCGGCAATCTGGACGGTCCCATTTCGCATCGACTTGACCTCGCTGCCGACAAGGACGATTCCGCATTCGAGCGAATCAAGGATATGATAATCGTGTCGGGCGCGCCTGTTTTCGGAAATCGTCCGCTCGTTCGGTGAAACGGACGCTCCTTTCTGTTTCTTTTTGCCTTTGGCCATCAAAACGTTCCCCGTCCCTCGTTTCGAATTCACCCGGAACACACTCCGTAATTCTAGGCGAAAACCCCGGTTTGTACAAGTGACGACACCGCGAAAACGCCGCGAAAACCCGGCCGAACAGTCGCCCCGTTCCTCACGCGCCAACCTTGCACCGATCTTGAAAAGCAACCTTGAAAAGCAATCGAAACCGG
This sequence comes from Planctomycetaceae bacterium, assembly GCA_003509805.1. GTDB lineage: Bacteria > Planctomycetota > Planctomycetia > Pirellulales > Thermoguttaceae > UBA8133. The sequence continues at coordinate 7,509 of DOMV01000304.1, read as the reverse complement.
GTACAATGGGTACGTTCGACCGGTCCGCATCCCGTCGACCGCGAACCGAAGCGTATTTCGATACGAAGGAAAAAATCATGTCCGAACAACAGATGCCGTTGACCTACGAAGGAGTCTTGGAACTGTTCCGCCAAACCGACCTGCGAATGGATCGCATGGCCAAAGAGACGGAGCAACGTATGCAGGAAACGGACCGGCGTATGCAAGAGACCGATAGGCGTATGCAGGAAACGGACCGGCGTATGAAGGAAACCGCCCGGAAAATTTCGGCGCTCGGCTCCCGAATCGGCGAAATCGTCGAAAACATGATCGGAGGCGATATCATCTTCCAGTTCCAGGAACTGGGTTATGAAGTCACTTCCTACTACCGAAACAGGATTTTCGGCGAAATCGGGACAATCGCGCAAGGCGAAATCGACTTGATTCTGGAAGACGGCGACGTCGCGATTCTCATCGAGGTGAAGACCACGCTCAAAACGGAGGACGTCGTGGAGCACGTCAAGCGGCTTGAGAAATATCGCCGACACGTCGACGAACGAGCCAGCGATGGTCGAAAGTTCATCGGTGCGGTCGCGGGGGCCGTCGTCGAGCCGAACGTCGCCCAATTCGCCCAAGCCCAGGGCATGTACGTGATCGTGCAATCCGGTCGAGCCGTCGAGATCATCCCGCCGCCGGAAGGATTCGTGCCTAAAAAATGGTAAACGCACGCTCCGGTCGATTATACCGGAAACGCGATGAAAACGGACATTTGGCCAAGTCTGCCTGCCGCACTCACTCGCTTCTAACCTCTGTATGCACAATGACATAAACGTGTCGTTCGAGCGGCAGGCGATTGTGCGCGGGAAAAAACATGCCGTAGTTTCAGGCCATTTACAGTATACGCTACGAAACAACGGTGTCAACATAAACTATCAACATGCCGTCCAATCCGAATCCCAAAAACACGTTGGTCGTTTTCTTCGCCTTCGGCGTCTGCCTTTTCCTGATCGTCGTCCCGGCAATAATCGCCTTGCAGGGATATCACCTGCAAATTCAGGGCGTTCACGAACTCCATGTCATCAATGAAGCCGGGTACACCCTCATCAATGCCGAGCAGGAATTCGACGCGCTCGTGATCGCCGTTCTCCGCCGGGAACAAACCGACGACCATTTCAACCGCCTGCGCAGCGCCTTGGAATCCTTTGAAAATTCAGGTCATGCGGGTGATTTGTTCGAACAGTACGCCAGGATGCGAGAAGAGATCGAGACGTATTATGAAAGGTGCCGGCGGCGGGAAGAGCTCGAAAAAAGGCAAACCGCGTTATTCGTCCAATATGTCGAAGCCAATAACAAAGGCATGGGATTGTTGGGGGAATTACGTAAGCAGTTGGACGAAGCAGGTGAGAAACAAACCAAGGTCATCGAAGAACAGCCTTATTTGCCGAAATTCCGGGTCGAACTGGAAAAACGCGTCGCAACCTTCGTTGATGAGTGGAACCGGCGGCGTATACTGGTACTAAGCGTCCACCGGAATGACAATCCCAAAGACCTGCAACCGCTTGAGGACGCGATCCGCAACATGCACGCGGCGCTTCGCCAAAACCTCGACGAACTGAAACGCACTATCACGACGGCGGAAGCGAGTCAACGGCTCGAAGAAATCATCAAGGAGTCCGTGACGACGGAAAAGATTATCGCGGAAATCATACAAAACACCGCCGACCGGTTCGCGGTGGAAAGCGAAGGTGCCAACTTGGAACAGATTGTCCGGGAAGGGTTTATAAAATTGCGGGAGAATGTGGGATTAAGACACAATCACTTCTTTGAAGTGGTTTCCCTCTCCGGTCGCGCCTGGCGGACGTCGATCCTTCTCGCCGCCGTCATTGCAGCGGTCCTGTGTCTCTTCGTCGGCACCGTCACCGTCTTCCTGATTCGCGTCAAAATCCCTCGAAACGAGGAGACGGTCTGCCAGGCGGAACCGTTTTCCGCCCTTCCACGGTCCTCCGACGGAGAAATCCGGGATCTACAGCCCGTCGCCGATAAATTGCAGGAAGCCGTGGATCTCCTGCGGAGAATGTGAATCCGGTCAGCCGGTTCACTGCCGCCCGATGCACTGCCGCCCGGTTCACGGTCAGCCGGTTCATTCGCCGAGCGTCGATTTTTTGCGCAGCAGATGATGGTAATGCTGGGCGAAACGGTGCGCCTCGTCGCGGACATACTGGAGCAGCCGGAGCGCGTAGGAATGCCGGCTCAAACAAAGCGGATCGGTTTGGTCGGGAAGATAAATTTCCTCCTCCTTTTTCGCAAGGGAGAGCAGGCAGGCGGGCCGGATTTTCGCGTTTTTCAAGGCGGTTTCGGCGGCGTGAAGTTGGCCTTTGCCGCCGTCGATGAGCAGGATATCCGGCGGGGGATGGTCGGCGGCATCATGGGAAAAACGCCTTGAAACGGCTTCCGCGATGGAGGAAAAGTCGTCGACGCCGTCGACCGTGCGGATTTTGTAGCGGCGGTATCCCGGCTTGAACGGCAACCCGTCGATAAAATGCACGAGGCTGGCGACCGTGTCCCGGCCCGAAAGATGGGCGATGTCGATTCCCTCGATGGTTCGCGGTATCTTTTCCAGGTGCAACACTTTATGAAGACCGACCAGGCCGCGGCGGGGATCGACGGAAAACACCTCCGGCTGTACATGCGTGTCGATTTCGCCCCGTTCGTCGAGTGTTTCCAGGGCTGTGATCTGGTCCCGCAGTTCCGCAGCCTCCTCGAACCGTCGTTCCGCGGCCGCTTCGCGCATTTCACGGCGCAGCTCGTCAAGCAGGCGGTGTTTCCCGCCTTCCATGAACCGGAC
>DOMV01000304.1:0-4622 GCA_003509805.1 Planctomycetaceae bacterium | reverse complement strand
TCGTCTTCCGTGCGGATGTCGAGCGTGCAGGTTCGGAATTTGAAAATTTTCTGGAGGACGAGCAGCGCCCCGCGAAGGCCGGAAGAATTGGCGAACGGTCCGAACAGCTTGACACCGCCGGTTTTCGGCATCCGGGTCACTTCGACGCGGGGAAAGTCTTCACGGGTGCGTATCTGTAGGTATGGAAAGGATTTGCCGTCCTTGAGGTCCCGGTTGAATTTCGGCTGAATGTCCTTGATGAGCCGGGCTTCCATGAGCAGCGCATCGACTTCACTCTCGGCTTCGATGTAGTCGAGATCGCGGATTTCCACGACAAGCGGTCCCGTCCGGGCATCTTCCGCGGCGGCTTTGTGAAAATAGGAACCGGCCCGGTTGCGCAGGTCTTTCGCCTTGCCGATGTAGATCACCCGTTCCGCGGCGTCCTTCATCAGGTAGACCCCGGGGCGGTGCGGGAATGATTTGACCTTTTCCGACGCGGCTTCGATTTCGGGGACGATCGCGAGGAGTTCCGCATCGGCGATCGGCAACCGATCGAAAAGGGTTTTCTCCAGCGATTCCGGGATCGAGCCGTCCGGCCGGGTTTCATCGGGAATAGACATATTCCCCATTATAGACATCATCGGCTAAACGGGAAGTGTCGGCACCGGCTCACGTTTGACAACGTTGACATCGGCTCAATTGCCATCGGCCGTTTCACCACTATAATGGTGGCATGAACAACGAAGTCATGAACCACCTCAAACAGCGCAAGCCGGAACTGCTCGCCCCGGCCGGATCGGAAGAAGCCCTTTTCGCGGCCGTCGACAACGGCGCGGATGCCGTCTATTTCGGGATCGCCGGGTTCGATCAATTCAACGCCCGGGTCCGAGCCAAAAACATTCCGCTCGAAACGCTCGGGGAAACGGTTGCCATGCTCCATGCCCGAAGCGTCCGGGCTTACATCACGCTCAATACGCTCGCTTTCGCCGACGAACTGGCGACGGTCGAAACGTTGCTCTGCAAGATCGCCGAAGCCGGGGCCGACGCGATTCTCGTCCAGGATCTCGGAATCGCCCGGCTGGCCCGGGAGCGCTGTCCTTCGCTCCCCCTTCATGCTTCGACGCAGATGAGCTTGACGTCCGCCGAGGCGTTTGCCCAAGTGAAACAACTGGGAATCAACCGGGTCGTCCTGCCCCGGGAACTTTCTCTCGAACAAATCCGGGTTCTCCGCAAATCGACGGATATGGAGCTGGAAACGTTCATTCACGGCTCCCTTTGCATCAGTTTTTCCGGCCAATGTTATGCCAGCCTGATGCTCGGCGGTCGCAGCGCCAACCGGGGACGCTGCGCACAGCCGTGCCGGATGCAGTACACGCTACAAGATGCCGTGCCGCGAGACACGCTTCTTTTTGACCGCGGCGAAGCCCCTTCCCACGGACGAAGCGCCGCTCCTCGCCGCAATGAGCACGGTCGGGAAGAGCACGGTCGCAATGAGCACGGTCGCAATGAGCACGGTCGCAATGAGCATACGGGGCAACTGCTCAGCCCGACGGATTTGGCGGCCCTGCCGTTTTTGGAAGAATTGATCGCCGCCGGAGTTCACGCCCTTAAAATCGAAGGCAGGCTCAAGCCGCCGGAATATGTCGCGGAAACGACCCGGGCTTACCGGCAGGCAATCGACGCGATCTGCTCCAACCGGAACGGGCTGACATCCGCTCGCGGGGCGGCAACGAACAAGTCCGTGTCGAACGAAGCGGAGATAAACGCGGCGCCGAATGTCGCCAACACGTTGGATCGGTTGGCGCTGACGTTTTCACGGGGTTTTTCGTCCGGCTGGCTCGAAGGCGTCCATCCCCGGCGACTCGTACCGGGCAACATCACGGACCACCGGGGAACCCTGCTCGGCGAGGTGATCGAAGTGCGTCGCGACGCGGCGGTCGTCCGTCTTTCCGCTCCGGTGCGGCGCGGGGACGGCGTACTGTTCGAGAACCCGCGGTTTCCGGATCGTTCCCAAGGCGGCCGGGTCTATGAAATCTTTTTTCAAAAGGCATCCGTGCGCGAGGCCGAAGCCGGAAACAAAGTGCTCCTGACGTTTCGCAACGGAACGATCGACCCGGAATATGCCCGAGAAGGCCAGGAAGTTCGTAAAACGGCCGATCCCCGCTTGGAACGCGAAATCCGTAAATCGCTCCAGGCGCGACACACAGCCCGGGAAAAACGCATGGCCCCCAAGGATCGGATTCCCGTGGTTTTGACGATTCGCGCGGAAACGGGTAAACCGCTTTCGGTTCGGGTTCAAGCCCGATTCCGCCCTGCAATGTCGTTCCCTGCAATGTCGTTCCCTGCAATGTCGTTCCCGGGAGTGTCGAAAACCGGTACCGATGTCCTGTCCCTGTCGAGCGAATCCCCCTTGGAAGAGGCCCGGAAACATCCTCTTTCCGAAGCGGTGTTGCGGGAACAATTCGATCGTTTCGGAGGAACACGCTATGAGCTGGATGCGATTCATGCGGAGATTGTCGGCCGCCCGATGGTTCCGCTAAGCGTTCTCGGTCGGTTGCGACGTGAAATGACCGCGGCACTGGATTCAGCCTTCGAGGCGGCCCCGAACACGGGATGGAACGCAGAATGGAACGGAATGGCCAACACCGATCCGGATGCGTCGGCAAAAGGACCGGAACCGCCGACGACGATTTTGGAAGGAAAATCGCTGCAACGGCTTCGGGAAGAAGTTTACGCGAAGAAAAAGCGGCTCGCGACGTCCGACGCCAAAACGTCCGATGTCGACACGGACGGCCGCCCGACCGTTTATCTGCTGTTTCGCGATCCCGGGTTATTCGACGATCTCACCCTGATCCGCCGATGCGTCGACGCGGGGTGCGGCGGTTTTTACGTCGAGTTGCGACGTGCCGGCGAGTACGAACGGGCTGCTGAGAACATCCGAAAATGCGGGGGCGTTTTTCTGGCCGCGTTGCCGCGAATCCAAAAACCGGGCGAGCTGCGGCTGCTGAAACGCATCGCCGACCTCAAGCCGGATGCGGTGCTTGCCCGAAACCTTGGAGAAATCAACATTTTCAGCGAGCGTGGTATTCCCTGTATCGCGGATTTTTCCCTGAACATCGTCAACGATCTCGCTTTCGAGCAGCTTCTCGATTGGGGAGTCCATCGTATGACGCCCGGTCCTGATCTCAGTCTCGAACGCATGGCCGAATTGCTTGATCGCATTCCCCCGGAGCGGCTGGAACTGCTTGGCCGGGGACGCATTCCGCTGTTTACGATGGAACATTGCCTGTGGAAAGCCAACCTTGTCCCCGCCGAAAAATCCTGTGAACGGTTGTGCGAACGGATTCCCTTGAAATTGCGGGACAGATACGGCGCAGTCCATACCGTGCGGCCCGACGCCTGCTGTCGAAATATGATCGAACATGCCGCGCCGGTAGATATTACGAATCATTTGCCAAAACTCACCGAACTGGGAATCCGGCATGTACGGCTGGAGTGGGACGCGCGGTCCGGTGCCGACATATTGTCGCAACTCATTGATATGCAAAATAATACAAAATAATACAAAATAATGTCGGCAGGTTTTCCTCCCGTTTTTTCTTGAAATCATGCCCTGTCCCTTCCGTTACCACCCCCCCCCGAATGGGTTATCCTTCTGACCGGCATGGCCACTACATCTAGTACGTTTGTCAAAGTCGAACACAAAATAAAGGAATTGCTTGCATAACCGACAAAACTCCTGTAGACTCTCCCTATCTTGCATTTCTCAATTCGGCCTGACGAACCGAATCACACAAATTTGGGCGCTGTTTCAAACCGCTGCGGCAAAACAACACACTTAAAACAGATAACCTGCAAGCTCTGGCGAATATGACATTGGTTTGAGCTTTGGGTAAAATTTTAATCGGTCTGAGGAGAAGGACCGGTGTTCGTGTGGTGTTTTGCATCGATATTGCGACGGTTTCCTACATGCGGAAAATTGCACGAATCTTAAGGAGAGGACTCGACAGGAAACCGCCATCCCTACGATCGTCGTATCGAATCATGACTCGGCGCCGGGCCGTTATCCGTAAACGCGGTTTACGGTTGTCCCCGCGTTTTTGACGCATGTTTCGAACCGGGCGTGTGATTTGTGTCCGCGGACATTCACCGCATTTCGGTTTTCACGATCGTTCGAGGCGAAACCCGTTGTTTTCGATCCCGAGGTCCGTTCGATCTTTCCGGCTGGGGCGGCGTTCCGGATTGATTCAAAAGGATTTGAGAATGCCAAGGAAGCCGCTGATCGGAATCAACACGGACTATCGTTCCTCACAGAAAAACACGCCGGCGCTGAGCGTCGTCTTCGCGGGATACTATGACGCCCTGCTCAAAGCCGGGGCGTTGCCCGTGATCATTCCGCCCTTCCCTGAAAACAAGGACCTGAATTCCAATCTGGACCAGATACTTGACCTGCTCGACGGTGTCGTCATGGTCGGCGGGGCCGACCTTGATCCGAGACGCGACGGATACATGCTTCATCCTTCGGTACGGCCGATGGAGGAGCGTCGCGAAACCTTCGATCGTTTTTTGATCGACAAAGTCGGCGAACGCCGCCTTCCTCTCTTCGCCATCGGAGCCGGTATGCAGCTCCTGAACGTTTCTCA
>DOMV01000003.1 GCA_003509805.1 Planctomycetaceae bacterium | reverse complement strand
AGGGGCCGGCTGCCGACTGCCCGTTTGTCGACTATCCGTCTGCCCCCGGGCCGGCTGTCCGCCGTCGGCGACGCTCTTGGAAGAACCGGCCGAATCGGCGTTGGAAGCAGCATGAGAAGCGACATGAAGGGGCCGTGGGCCTGCCGCATCGGACGCGGCCTTTATTTCGGCGGTTGCAGCGGTTTCAGCCGTCTCAACGGTTCCAACGCCGGACGCATTCGCTTCATACGTCGTGGTCCGGTCACGTGTTTCTTCCGATGCCGCTTTTGCAGACGCCGCTTTTTCAGATGCCGTTTTTGCAGACGCCGTTGCTTCCGATGCCAAGGATTGACCGGCAATTTCCCCCACCGCACCCTGGATACCGGCGTTTTCAGTACGCTCCCGGGCCAATTCCATGCGTGCCCTGGCTTCCTGTTCGGAAGCGGCGGCGGCGACTTTATAATCCTGCGAGGAAGGACTGGCCGGGGCAAGGGCGGCGTTACGAACCTGCTGCATCTTCGCGATGGTCGCCTGCGGGTCGCCGCTGATCGGGCTGGCATCGATCGATACTTCCCCACCGACGGCGTAACGCTTCCCGTCCGGTCCGGTCCGGTAGGTGTAACTGGCCCCGCTGGTCGCATATTGACCGGCAGCGGCGAGATGGGCCGCTTCATGGGTTTTGACCTCCTGGTCGCGGGCTTTAAGCTCGTCAACCTGGGCCAACTCTTCCGGTGTCAATTCCTTTTCAGAAGCGACGGTCGTCTTCTTCGACTCCGCCTCTTTCAAATTCGCCCCGGTTTTCGAAACCTCGGAGGCGGTTTCCCCCTTCCCTCCGTTGAGCGTGTTCTTCTCGGCTGCGGAACGATTTGTGGAATCCGCCTGTGTCGTACCACGTTGCGCGGAAAAAAGGTCGTGCGATGAAAGAATGTCGAGAATATCACCGGAGGCCGAGCGGGGTTTTCCGGCATCGCGCGCACCGGAGAGAGATTCGATTGCCGCGAGGTCTTTCTCGGCGGCGGTATCGACAGGATCAACCGCATTGCCGACATTTTCCGTATTATCGATACGACCTGCATTTTCGTTTCGACGAAGCATCGCCGCCTCGGCACGCTCCGCATTGAGCGCCCGGGACAGGGCAAACGTCGAAAAAGAAGATGTAATAAGGGGTTGAATCGACATAGCTTACGCGAACACCATTGAAAATTTCCCAAAAGTCAGGTGTCCAAAATACGGACGATTTGGCCGGAAACGACTTGGTTGAAAAAATGCCGTCGATTTCCATGCGAAACGACCACGACCGGCGGGTTCCTCACTTCCGTGCGGAAACCACACCTCAACTATACATTGCGTATCCGGCAAATCAAGTCCCCTTTGAAAATTTTGCCGAATTTTTCTATTTATCCCATTCTGTTTGGTTGACGGATGCGTTTTTCGATGTCCACGGAAAGACATCCACGCTTCGGTTCTTTTCGGCCGGACGGAAAGAAAATTTCGCATTAAAGAACAAAAATAACGAATTTTTCGATAAATCGATCTTGCCCGATTTTCCAAGTATTCGTACACTCCCGACTCGCGATCTCCCGTGATTTTTTTGATGCGGTACAAAACAGATTCCAGTAGGGACTTCGAACGGCATGACAGTCCTCCCGCGAACAATCGCCTGNNCACTTGTCTGAAAAGACGTTAAAATCGAGTGAGTGCGGCAGGCAGACTTGACCGAACGTCCGTTTTCACCGCGTTTCCAGTAGAACCGTTATTCAGGAAAAAAACCGCGATGCGTTCCATTTCCTTGCTGATAATGCTGTTGTGTTTCTCCTCCGAGTACGGGATGTCTCGCTTGGAAGCCCAAGAGTTCATTCCTTACCATGAGCCGCAGGTTGGATCGACACCGCCCGAATCGACACCGCCCGGATCGATGTCGGCGGCCAGGTCCGGTTCGGCCCCTGAGCGGCTCGGCGTCTTTCATCACGCACAATCGTCACAGGTGCGTCAGCTTCCCGTCGCATACGACCACGCGGGCGAATCGAGCGACAGTACGACTTGGAGAGGTAGGGCTGACGGTGGTACGACCGACGGTGCGACCACTTCCACGATACGGGGCCGGATCGTCGACAGCGGAGTCGTCAACAGCGGATTTGTCGCTGCGAACGACACCACCGGGATTCGGCAGGTCCAGGCAACGGTTCCTTCAGGAAACGTCAGCGCGGAAGAAACGATCAATGCGATGATCGGGGTGAAATATGCGAAAATCGAAAAACCCGACGCAATTCCGCACGACCACGAGCAGATTTGGCGCACCTACGATATCACGCCGTATACGAAGAATCGCGGGTTCGATCCGGCTTCCCAGCCCGAACAGACGATTATCGACTGGATCATCCGGCAAACCGGCGTGAAAACCTGGCACGGCAATCCCGTCGGATTCCTGAACGCGACTCCCGAAAAGATACTTGTTTACCATACCCTTGAAGTCCATCGCAAAATTGCCGACATCGTCGATCGGTTCGTCAATCCCAATGCGATGGCCGAGGGATACACATTCCGGCTGGTTTCCGTCGGCCAACCCGATTGGCTGACCCGGGGCCACGCCTATCTGCGGCCGATCCCGATTGGAACCGCCGGGGTCCAGGGCTGGCTTATCGACCGCGACAACTACGCCCGGTTTATCCAGGACCTGGCAAAACGGAGCGATTATACGGAACATTGCCCGCCGCAGATTCTCATCCCGAACGGTTGCCTGCACCAGGTCACCAAAAAACAGCCGCGAAGTTATCTCCGGGACGTTCAGCCGTCGAACGTCGCACCGGGATACGTCAGCGACACGCAGGCGATCGAAGAAGGAGTTCATTTCTCGTTCGTCCCGCTCGCCTGTCTCGACAACGTCGCGTCCGATGTCATGATTAAGCTGGAAATTCAGCAGGTCGAACGCATGATCCCGGTTACGATCGAGATTCCGAGCCAGGATAATCCGCGTGCCCGGCATCGCATCGAAGCCCCGCAAATGACCTCGGTCAAACTTGACGAACAGATTCGTTGGCCGAAAGACCGGATACTCCTGCTCGATTTGGGGACGCGGCCGTTACCGGATGGTGTCGGGAACGAGTCGAAAGGACTGGCCGCCGGTTTTCAGCGTACTTTCGGCGGTTCGGCCGGTCGGGCCAATTACCTGATGTTCATCGAAAAAGCACTGTCTCCCGCCGTTCCG
>DOMV01000381.1:13095-13344 GCA_003509805.1 Planctomycetaceae bacterium | reverse complement strand
CGCCTTCGAGGGTGAGGAATGTCTTATGAATATCCGCATTTGTTTTTCACCATTGTACTTATTTCAATCCATGTGATTATATTTGCCGTGACGCCGGATGTCAACGATTATTATTCGACTACACGAGAAACGACATGCTGGGGCATTTGGGTAGAATTTTCTGATTATTCCGATTATACGGGTTGACGGAAAAATATCGATATTGCCGGTTTTGCTTGCACGATAACCTGTTTATACCGTAAACGGCAT
>DOMV01000381.1:4549-12986 GCA_003509805.1 Planctomycetaceae bacterium | reverse complement strand
AGCCGGTTGAGTCGTGGGTAAACACGGCCCGCCCGACCGCCCGTTTACCCTCCGGGCGTTGTCGTTTTTCGAGGGCAGGCTTCCGAATCGTCGGCTTCGGGAAATTTTCAACAGCTTCCAGTATAACAAAGCACTACCATGATGAACGCCGAAAAGAGTCCCTTTTGGAAAACAGTGGTCATTTTAAGCTGCGCCGTATTCCTCGCGTCACCGGCGGCTTTCGGAGGAAATGCCGAACCACGCGACGTACCGGCCTGTGATCGGGCCATTCCCGATCCCTGTGACACGGTCGAAGCCTGTGAGCAAGCCCATAACAAGCCCTGTGCCAAAGCCTGTGCCACAGCCTGCGACGGGGCCGGCGACGGGGACTGCCACAAAGCCCGCGATACCGCGCCGTGTAATCCTTGCGATCCTTGTTCGCCCCGCGACGGCAACGGTTGGTTTTCGGTCGAGAAAAACGAAGAACTCGGCTACAATCTCCTTTTCGGCAAACGGCGGAAATCGGCGACGATTCATGTCGGCGGTTGGGTCGAATCGGGCATTTTCGCGAATGCGCACGGGACCGGCGACAACGGGGCGATGCACACTGAAAGCAACCGGCGAACCGATTACCAGATGAACCAGGTGTATTTGTTCGCCGAGAAATTGACGGACACCTCGAAAAAACGAATCGACTGGGGATTCCGCATGGACATGATGTACGGAACCGACGGTCCCGGAGCCCAGAGTTACGGGGATGAATCGTTCGATTTCGGCTGGGGGGACAACGAACACGGGTACGGCCTGTCCCTGTACCAGCTCTACGGGACGGTCTCCACGGAGAACATCAGCCTGCGATACGGCAAGTTCATCACCCCGCTCGGCTGGGAAACGGTCGCCGCTTATTCGAATTTTTTCTACAGCCATTCCTACTGTTATTGGATCGAGCCGTCCACCCATGTCGGTGCGCTGGCGGATTTTACGCTGAGTAGCAAACTGACGCTCAGCGCCGGATGGACCGGAGGGCATGAAAACGGGTTCCAAAACCGGTACGGCGATTCCGCCGTTTTGGCCGGTTTGACGTATAAACCGACCGACAAGGCGACCGTCTACTACTGGATGAATAGAGGGGAAACCCGGAATGGGGAACGTTTCGGCGACGATTGGCGATTCGGGGACGTTTCGCTCGCGCGACAGGATTATTTCATCCAGTCGCTTTGCTTCGAATGGAAGCCGACCGACAGATTCACTTATGTCCTCCAGTACAATTTGAACAATGCGAGCGACATCGACGCTTCGAGCCGCGAAAGTACCGCCCGATACAGTGCTTACGGAATCAATAACCACTTTCTTTACAAGCTGAACAACCGTTGGAGCGTCGGATTGCGGGCGGAATGGTTGCGCGACAACGGCGGTTTCATCGAGGAAGACAGGGTTTCGGGCGATTATTACGAGATCACGCTCGGTCTTAACTGGAATCCTTGCAGGCATTTGAGCGTTCGGCCCGAAATCCGGTTCGACTGGGTTGAAGGAGACGCCTCTCCCTTTGACGAGAAAACCCAAAAAGACCAGGTTTCCGGCGGATTCGGATTCCTCTATGTCTTCTGAAATGCTGTCTTCCGGAATGATCCGACCGCCATTTTTCCGGCGGAAAATGTCGATTGCGACGGCGAAAGCCGGGGGGTTCTCCGGCTTCGGTTCCTTGCCCGTTGTAGCACCTCTTTGTTCCACAATCGTCCTCCTTGTTCCACAACCGTCGTTCCGTCCGTTAAGCGATTTCTCTCCAACGGCATCGGCTTATCCGCTTCAATCGATACCGTCGCCCTCTTTTATCCGGAATCGCGTGTCCCCCCGGCTATTTTCGTTGACAATTCAGCCGACAAATACCATGATTGGGTAACGTCGCGGGTCGCCGTTCCCTCGCAAACGAAGCGAAGGTTCGACCCGGCTTGTCTATTTGATGTAGGGGTAAGGCAATGTTGGTTTTATCGCGAAAAAAGAACGAGAGTATCGTCATCAACGAGAATATCACGATCATGGTTGTCGAAGTACGAGGCGACAAAGTCCGGCTCGGTATCGAAGCGCCCAGGGATGTTCCCGTACACCGCAGGGAGATTTTTGAAGCGATACTTGCGTCACGGCAGGCGGATTCGAAACAGGGAATCGATTGCCTCGGCGGAAATCCAACCGAAGGCGGTAGTTTGGTTCAGCCGATGGAATCGTTGCCGTATTAGGGCGTGTTTCCTAACCGTCTCCCGCGCAATATGCGTCTCCCCCGCGCAGGCGGGAGGCTAGGCGGATTGTTTAATTAACTCTTTGTGTTCACACAAGTTGCGTTTTGCTTCAAAGATCAAGGAAGGCGTTCGTCTAGGCCCCCGCCTGCGCGGGGGAGACGAAAAAAGGATTGTGAACAATTCTACCATTTCCGTGGGCGATGGCCTCGCGGGAAAACTTCTTGACTTCTTATCAATGGCTTAATGTTGGCTAAACATTTGCCGACTATACTGGACGCCATTGCTGATCCGTGAATCAATGCCGATCCGTCGGTGCTCGGCGAGCGGACGCCTGCCTTTCAAAACCGGAACTTGTTGGCGGCCTGCGGTACCCGGTACTATTCACGGATATGGTGTTTACACCCGACCGGTTTTGGTGTAGAACTACGGCAAGTCGGTGATATTTCCGACCTGAAAACCGATCATTACCGTATCAGGAGAAAAAAATCGTGAAAAAAACAAAAATATCAGGATGGGCGAGAGGGACGGCGCGTAATGCGTTCACGCTCGTTGAGCTGCTCGTGGTCATTGCGATCATCGGCACCTTGGTCGCCCTGTTGCTCCCGGCGGTTCAGGCCGCCCGGGAAGCGGCGCGAAGAATGCAATGCGCGAGCGCCTTGAAGCAAGTGGGAATCGGCATCCACCAGTTCCACGACGCCAAGAACGGTATCGTGCCTGCGACCTTGGGAAGATACCGCGTGTCCGGTATGGTCTTGCTCTTTCCCTACATGGAACAGACGGCGATGTACGATGTGATGAACACGCGGTCCCAGGGATTCGCGGATGAAATGACGGAAAAATTTTGGGGATACGTGGCCTCTCATCCGACGGAAAGGAAAATGACCGAGCAGGATCGCGAGGCGCTGTCCACCATTCCCATTTATCGTTGTCCGTCTCGTCGGGCGCCCGGGGCGCCGGACAGTATCGAATACACGACGGATGCCGCCTCATGGCAGGAGCAGTCCCGCAACGGACCGCGGGGCGACTTCGCTCCCGTGATGTACATGGACTGGACCATCACCAATGCGGGGTCCAAAAGGCAATGGCAACAGGCCATGCACACGAACATCCGGGACACGGGCAACAACGCCTTGGGGATTGCGGAAATGCGCGGGGTGATGCGGCCCGGATACACGACGACCAACTCGGAGGCCAACTGGGCACCGCGCGACACCTTTTCGCGTGTGGAGGACGGTACCAGCAACACGATCATCTTCGGCGAAAAGCATATTGCGCAGGACAACTTTCAGAAATGCGCCAATAAATTCGCCGCCCCGGAAAGCTCGGAACCGTACGGCTATTACCAGGATTGCGCGTACACGCACGGTGCCGCCGGGGAATACGGCGACGGTTTTGTCGGGCGCAGCTTCGCGCAGGGAAACGATATTTATGCGATCGCGCGAGGCCCGAACGACAGAAAAGGCCGGAAAGACAAGAATGACGAGGCGATCCCCGGTCGGGCCGGTTTTGGCAGTTGGCATCCCGGTATTTGCCAATTTCTCTTTGTCGACGGCTCGGTTTCCGCGCTGTCGACGACGATTCCCGCGGGCACCCATGACGACAAAAAAGCGCTTCTGCAACTCGCAGACTGCATGGACGGCGGGACGATCTCAGCACTCTAAGAGCGTCCTGGAATACAATAGAGTTGTTCGCTAACCGTCGCCCCCGCCCAACCGTCACCCCCGCGTAGGCGGGGGCTCAGACGAACGAGTATGAATCCGCTTGTCTGGATTCCCGTCTGCGCGAGGGAGACAGGGACCACACTTGGGGTGTCGAAAACTATTTTACTAACTTTATACTACACATGGTATTCCCATGAAACGCCGTCGATTGTTTGCGTTGGCCCTCGTTTTGCTCCTGTTGGTTCCGGCCGGTTGCAGCGGTAAAGTGCACCTTGAAGGAAAGGTTACTTTCACCGACGGTACTCCGCTTGACCTCGGCACCGTTTGCTTCGAGACGGATAATTTTTTGGCACGGGGAACGATTCGGCCCGACGGTACTTATGATGTCGGTTCGCTTTCGGACAACGATGGTCTTCCGCCGGGAACCTACAACGTGTACGTTACCGGTACGGAAAAAGAGGTCGCCCGGGACAAAGACGATTATCCCGTGTTCACACCGACGGTCGACCCAAAGTACGCCGGCGCCAAAACCTCGGGCCTCACGGTGACCGTTCCTGCCGCGACGGGTGCGTTCGATTTCCAAGTCGAGCCCTATGTTCCTCCGAAAAAAACCGCGCGATAAACTCATCGAATTTGACGGTGAACGGCCGGGGCTTCTTCGACGCACCGGCTCGACGAACAACCGACAAAATCGGCTTGCGCGGTCTTTTCTTTTGTTACGGTTCGTACTATACTCTACGCTAGAGCCGTGTTCGCGTTAAGAGTCGGGATAAGCACATCCGAGCCACGACCGGCTTTTCTCCAATTTCCTGTCCGTGTATGGATTCGGTTGATACACCAAGCGACATTCCCGGTTGTCCCGCCCCGCATCTTTCCGGCTACTTCCGGTGGAAGAGTCGGATGGACCGCGTTCTCGCCGTTCCGCTTTTTCTGCTTGCACTTCCGTTTATCGCGGTTGCCGTCGCCGTCGTCCGGTTGACATCGACAGGTCCGGGAATTTACAAACAGATTCGGGTCGGTAAAAACGGCAACGTGTTCGCCATGTACAAAATCCGTACCATGCGTGTCGATGCCGAAGCCGCAACCGGGGCGGTTTGGGCAAGGCCGGGCGACCCGCGAATCACCCGGGTCGGAAAAATTCTCCGTAATTTGCATATCGATGAATTTCCGCAATTCTGGAACGTCATTCGCGGCGACATGTCGCTTGTCGGACCTCGGCCCGAGCGACCGGAAATCGTCAACGTTCTCGATAAAAAAATCGACGGCTATATCCTGCGATTGCAAATCAAGCCGGGCATTACCGGCTTTGCGCAACTGAATCACCATTCGGACCATGATTTGAACGATGTCCGCAAAAAAGTCGTTTATGATCTGGAATATATCCAAAAGGCTTCCCTCTGGTTCGATCTTCGACTCCTGTTCGGTACGGGGTTGAAATCGCTCGCCCTTTTGAATCCGACCACGTTGCAATGGCTCGGCCTCTACAAACGGGTGGAGGATATCCCCTGGGCCGAGCCGCTTCTTGTTTCGCCGGAGAATATTTCGCATGATCCGGCGACGCTTTCTTCCATTCTGACGTGCTGACCGCGCAAATCTGCTGGAAACGCGGTGAAATTGGTTGTTTGGTAAAAGTGGTTGTTTGGTGAAGGCTGCTTGTCGCACTCGCTCGCCGTAAGACATTTGTATACGGCTTGTTGCACGTTTTGTTCGAGCGACGAGCGATTGTTCGCGGGAACAATTCCAGGCCGTTTACGGTATGTACCGGTTAGACGCCGTTCGTGGCCAAACGATTTTGGCAAAATGCGGAAAATTTTCTGATTATTCCGATTGTGCGGACGATAAAGATTCAAACGAAACTCCTTTCTCGAAGATCGTTTGTCGCCGTTATTTGTGCCGCAATTTGCCGCCGCTGTCCGTTTTGTCCGTTAATCGGAGATTGCCCATGTTCCGCAATTCGCTTTACTGCGTCACGTCGCTGATTCTCCTCGCCTCCTCATTCGGATGTCGTATGTGCGGATCGACTTACGATTATTGCGGTCCGACGTTTTCGGGGAACGAGTGCGAAGGCCCGTGCGATCCGATGTTCCGCGCGAATTCCATTCTCTCCAACAGCGCTTTGGCGATGAACCAACCCGTTTTGGAGGGAGACGCGTACGGATACACCGATCAAAAAAGCGGCAACACGCTCATTCCGATCAGGCGAAACACACAGGATTCGCCGACACCGGCAGGCGGTTCGTGGAGACGGATCGCCGTTCCCGACAGCGCCCCCAATGGAATCGACATGGAGCATGACGGCGGGAATGACGGCGAAACCAACACCGGGAACGGTGGGAACGATTTTATGCCGTCCGAACCGGAATCCAACCGCTGGATGGCCCCGCCGCCGGAGACGTTGACGCCGGAGACCTTACCGCCGTTGCCGTTTTCGGTACAACCGTCCCGGCCGATGACGATGCGACAGAGGCCGTACATGATGGACCCGTCGTCCGGCGAGGAACTCGGCCTCACGCTGGAGCGGCTTCAAAACGAAGACCCGTCGATCATGGGCTTCGAAATTGTCGGCGTCGAGGATGTCGCCGAAGACCGCGCCGACGACCGCGCCGATCCGGATGGGCGGTCAAGTCCGTTCCAGACCGCTCCACTGACATCATCACGCTGATATCTCTACGCTGATATCAGCTCGCCGACATTCTCCCGTTGAACGTCGCGATTCATACCGGGCGTTCGTCCTGCACGTTCAACGTCACTTTGCCGGTTTTTCCACGACGATTTCAAGGGGTACACTTTTTCCCGCCTCCACGACGACGCTCAAGCCGGAGGTGTCGCGGTTTTCAAATTTCGGATCGATCACGATGTTCTTAATCTGCTTGCCGGTCGGTTTTTCCGTAACGGGATCGACTTCGTAATCGGTCGTGTTCGCAGCCAGCCAAATCATATAACTGCCGGGCGGAATACCGTCGCCGTCCGACAATTCGCCGATATTAAACGATCCGTCGGCGGTGAGTTCGCCCTGGAACATTTGCATGCCGTTACTGAGAAAGACAGTGCCTTTCGCAAGCGGCGATCCATCGGGATATTTTACGGAGCCGTGCATCTTTACCTTGCCGGAACAGCCGACAAAACACAAAACGCCGAGCAACAAAACACAGGAAAGGAGTTGTTTGTACATTGTTATTTGAGACCTTATCGGCAACCGTCATTCCCGCGTAGGCGGCAAGCTCTGCGCGAGGGTGACGATCGCCACATGTGGGGTGCCGAACACTATTGGACCTGTTCGACAACTTGGATCTGGTGAATTCCGGGAAAATAGAAAGGCAGTATTCGTCTCCCCCGCGCAGGCGGGGGCCTAGGTAAACGAGTCTTTTCTTGGGACGCAACTTGCAACAATGCAAAGAGTTAGCAAAGCCAACCGCCTGGACCCCCGCCTGCGCGGGGGAGACGGTCAGGAAACGGGTCTATTTCACTAACTACAAACTACGGCAGCGCCACGCTTTCGCCGTCATTGACGGAAGCCCAGCGGTAGAACATCTGGTAATCCAATGTGACCGGGAACCCGCGCACGGAACCGTCACCCAGCACGAACTGGCAAATGCCCGGGTGGTTGCTGCCGTAACCGAAACGCCCCCAGTACGCCCCGTCCTCGCCGGGAAAGCGTGAAAAGCCCGCGTCGGCTTCTCCTCTTGATGCGGCGTATTCCGCCACGGTATTCGGTGACCGCCCGAAGACCGGCTGCTTACCTCCATCGTTGTGGATGATATTGCCCACATTGTTTTGCAGGTTATCCAGATTTTCTCCGCCGAAGTGATAGGGACCATCCCAAACCGTATGCGACCGGTGGACTTCGGAATTGACGGCGTGGGCGGGAATGTATTTCTCGCCGACAAGAATGCAGTTGCTGGACCCGTCCAACCAGATGGCCATGTCGTCTTTGGGCGTCCATCGCGTGATGTAGTTATAGTCGTCAACCGTCCCTTGTCGTCCGTCGGAGAATTCCAGGAGGGGAAGCCGAAACGGACCGCTGAAAGGCTTGCCGTCCGTTGCCTTCGCCGCAAAATACTGGGCGCTGAGAAAGGTAAACTGGTGTCCGTAGTCTTCGCGGTCTTTCGCGACGACGGTCACGTAGTCGGATCGTGGGCCGGCGGAGTTTTTGCCGCCGTTCGGATCGGGTGTATCTCCGTTGAACTTTTGGCTCGTAAAGGCCGGGGCGGAACGACGTGAAGGGCAAATATACGACGTAACGCTCCCGTGGGCATTTTGCTTTTCCGGGGTGAGCGTAAGAAACCAACTGGTGGGGTAGCCGCCGCCCCAGTTCATCCGCCCGCCGGTCGTCATCGTCATGTAATCGTCGTAGAGATTCTGCTGTTCCAAATACGGATAGAGCAGGACGAAAAGCGACATGTGCCGCTCGAACACGACGATGGGCGGAATCGCCCTGTGTGTGCTCTCAAAATTATGGACGGCCGTGCCGATCTGCTTCATGTGCGTCGAGCACTGCATCCGGCGTGCCGCTTCCCGCGCCGCCTGGACCGCCGGCAAAAGAAGGGCGACCAAGGTGCCGAT
>DOMV01000381.1:0-4527 GCA_003509805.1 Planctomycetaceae bacterium | reverse complement strand
GGAACACAGTTCCCGGCTCGTCATTTGGTCCGTCGCGCAGCCTTCACGGCTCGTTAAATCGTCCCCCCCCCCCCATCTTGCCAATTGCGATACCAAACACATCTTCTCTCATGGCTTTTCTCCTACAAAAAAAAAATGACGTAAAGGTGACCTCCAAAACCTCAAAACCGCCGCCAACGGGCCGGGGCGCGATTCTAACAAAGTTCCCGCCCCAAGTCAAGGAATTTTTTGTGACCTGTTATACTTCGAACGGCCCGAAAATGCGGCGTGTTTTTCCCGCGCGAACAATCGCTTGCCGCTCGAACAAAACGCTTAACCTTGTATTTCAAAAAAGGTTGTGGCGAGTGAGTGCGGCAAGCAGACAGGACCAAATGTCCGTTTGCATCGCGTTTCCAGCATATCCGGTTTTATGCAAAACCCCGGTCACTGCGCTATGTTTCGTTCCCGGCGTTTGCCCGGGCCCGGTTATTCGTGTCGCCGCTCCTGTCGTCCGTGCCTGATACTTCTTTGCTCCATATTCTTTGATCGTCTTGAAAACCGGCCCGGTTGACGATTGCCCCCTCAAAACGAGAAAAGATCAGAAAAATTTTGAAATTTTACGGAAAAAAGTAGTTGACTATTGTTACGAAATATGGTAAATTTTTAATATCAATGGAGATAAATGAATGAAAATGACGATCTAGCATCGGTCGTCACAATTTGGTCGCCATGAGACATTTTGTCGCGTGCCTTGTCGGCAGTGCATGTGATAATCCTAACTGGTTGAGTTTTTTGACATTACGTTTTCCATGCAAGGGGCCGGTTTTTTCTCTCTTTTTTTCGAAAAAAGCCGTCCTTTTTCTTTTTCGGTGCGTAGTGAACAAATGGCAATGCGGGCGGTAAAACGGATTTACCAATCCCGAATCAAGCGACGAAAGCGGTAACTGTATCAGCCGAAAACGGTTGCGGTTTTTGTCACCTCGTGATGAGGCAACGGAGGTACTATCATGAATTCCAGCGGATCGCTTTTCCATTCGTCTTCTTCCACTTTTCTACAATCATGTCCCGTCTGCGGAAGACGCTTGGTCATTGACAAGGAACACACGGGAAGTCAGGTCATTTGCTATCATTGCCATGCGGCTTTTTGTTCGCGCGACCCGGAAGCGGGCGAATCTCATCCCTATCTTCCACCGGCCCATCTTTCCCCGGTGGAAAGCGTTTCGGTTGTTGCTCCCAAGGTGTTTGCCATGAAAAAATTGCGCAAAACCGATTTTTGCACTTCCTGAGACAACACCGTATTTCGACAGCACCGTATTTCGACAGCACCGTATTTCGACAGCACCGTATTTCGACAGCGCCGTGTTCTGATGGCACTGTATTCCGGCAACGCCGTCTTTTGACGATACTGTTGACGATACCGTATATTTGACGACCGTGGATTACCGCCGCATTGAATGTTTACCCCTTTTGGATGCGGTCGTTCGTCCGCCGGGTTCCAAAAGTATCACCAACAGGGCGCTCGTGATCGCCTCGATGAGTTCCGGTTTTTCACGCATTCGTAATGCGTTGGATTCCGAGGACACCCGGGTGATGCTTCATGCCCTCAAGCAATTGGGCCTTTCCCTTCACGTCCGGGATGCGGGCGACTCCGCGGACAAAACCTTGGATATTCAGGGGACCGGGGGATCGTATCCGAACAAGGAAGCCGAACTTTACGTCGGCAACAGCGGAACGACGGCCCGTTTTCTGACCGCGTCGCTTGCTTTTTCCGACGGTCTTTACCGAATTTACGGCAAACACCGGATGCATGAACGTCCGATCGGCGACCTGGTCGACGCCCTTTCCCGTTTCGGCGCCCGGATTCAATATGAGCAACGGGATCGTTTTCCTCCGATCCGCATCGACGGAATCCGGCGAAACGAAGGACCGGACACCCCGCCGGCCGTATTGAGCACCTCGGTTTCCGGTTCGATTTCCAGCCAGTTCCTCAGCGCCATTCTCCTGGCCGCTCCCTTGTTGACGGAAAAACGCCCCGTCCGAATCGATGTCCTCGGTACCTTGGTTTCCCGGCCCTATGTCGAAATGTCCCTCGCCGTGATGAAATCGTTCGGCGCGCATGTTGATGCCACGGAAGAGCTTTCGACGTTTTATCTCCCGCAGGGAACAGCCTACGGGCCTGCCGAGTACGGGATCGAACCGGACGCCTCGGCCGCAAGTTATTATTTTGCCGCCGCCGCGGTTCTGGGAGGAAAAATCACCGTCGAAGGGCTTTCGCGCCGTTCGCTTCAGGGAGATGTTCATTTTGTCGATTGCCTTGAACGCATGGGCGCCCGGGTTGCCTGGAATGACGATTCCATTACGCTGATCCGGAATCCCGACGAACCGCTCCGGGGAATCACGGTCGATATGAACGCCATCAGCGATACGGCCCAAACGCTCGCCGTCGTCGCTCTGTTCGCGGAAGGACCGACGACGATCCGCGGCATCGCCCATGCCCGCCACAAGGAAACCGACCGCATCGCCGCATTGGCGACGGAGTTGCGGAAATTCGGGGCCTGCGTCGAAGAAAGGGAGGACGGTCTGACGATCATGCCGCCGAGAGCGGTCGATTGGCCCGAGTCCGTCGAAATTGCCACCTATGACGATCATCGCATGGCCATGAGTTTCGCCGTCGCCGGTTTTCGCCGCCCCGGCGTGGTCATTCTCGATCCCCGGTGTACGGAAAAAACGTATCCGCGTTTCTTCGAGGATTTTGAAAAACTGCGGGTCGATCCCGCCGCTTCCCGACAGGCGCAGCCCTGATCCCGAAGGCTCCGATTTCGTAGGCCCTGATCCCGAAATTGAATTTTGCCCTTTACAGCCCCGCTCCGTTTTGTTATCGTCCCGCATCGTTTCCGGCAAACGGCACGAATCGTTTGGTCGCGAAAGACGTTTTCAGCATATCAGGACAGCGGGGGGCTCTGCCGTGCGAACCGATTATTTACTTTACATTCTTCTTCTCACCGGGTTGACCGTAACCGATATCCCGGCCTGGCAATCGACGCGGACTTATGCGCAACAGGCGGCCTATCCGGAGGTTACCCATCAAACCGTCCCGGACCGGACGTCGCCGGTACAAACACAGCCGGTTCGAACACAGCCGGTTCGAACATTGCCAAGCCAAATGCTACCGGTGCGGATCGATCCCAGCCAAACGGCGCCCCGGCAGACGCCGCCCAATCAAATGCCGCCGAAATCGATCAACGGAATTCCGGTCAACCCGCATATCTACGGTGGGGCGAACCAGCCCGCATTGCCGGGACATCCGGGCTTGACGGCCCGGCAAACGGCGGCGCCGCAGATGACCACACCGCAGATGACCACACCGCAAACGGCCGCGGCGCCGACGTCTATCGTTTCTCAACCGGCCGACCATGACACGGCCAATCCTTACGGCCTGCCTTCCGGAAACGTTTACCCTGAATCGCCGCGGATCGCGATGAATCAGCCGCATTCGCCGGCAACCGATTCCGTTCCGCAACCAGCCGTGGGAATTCCGAATCCCGGTTACGCGAACGCCGTGAACCCAAATGTCATGAACCCAAATGTCATGAACACGAATGTCGCGAACGCGAAAGACGGCATGCAGGTTTTCCAGGGCTATGTTCCGATCGCCCCGTTCCGGCTTTCGGCGGAACAGGAAACCGAGCTCGACACGTTTTTGGAGCAATGGGAACAGAAGAGTTCCAAATTCAAACAACTCGATATCGATTTCACGCTTTACTATTTCGACGGCGGCGCCTCGGAAGGCATCGATCCGGAGGCCATGACCTATTCGACGAAGGGAGTGTTCAAATACGTCGCGCCGGACCGGATACTGTATCGGACCGACGCCGTCCGTTACGCGATCTCCGTGCTCAATAAACGGGAAAACCGGGTGGAAAAATTGGAGCGAAACCGGCCCGAGGAAAAATTTCTCTTCGACGGCAAGGCGATTCTGAAGTACGATTTCGCGGAAGAAAAGGTCCATGAATATCCCGTCCCGGTCGAACTTCAGGGGAAAGGGATCGCCGAAAGCCCGCTCCCGTTGATTTTTGGCGCAAAAAAAGACGACATGAAAAACCGGTACTGGATGCGGATCATTACCGACGAGGCGTTCAAGGGAAAGCAGGTTTGGCTTGAAATCCGGCCCCGTTGGCGCGAGGATATGGCGGAATTCAGCAGGGTGGAAGTCCGGATCGACGTCGTCAAGTACGAACCGATCGGCGTTCGAAAAGTCGATATCAACGGCAAGAGCCGCGAGGAATACGGGTTCCGGAATGTGAAAATCAATCCCGGCGTTTTCGATTGGCGTCATTTGAGCAAGTATTTCGAGCGCGAAGTGCCGCTCGGCTGGCAAAAAATCGTCGAGGATTACGGCACGGGTCCGCAAGACCTGATGAATCCCGCACCGGGCGTCCAGGCCCTGCAAGGACCGCCGCCGACCCCCGACGCCCCCTCCGGGGCGCCCAAGCCGTATGAAACGTCGAAGGAATCCTCGACGACGCTTTACGATGCACCGGAAGCGAA
>DOMV01000017.1:2643-12276 GCA_003509805.1 Planctomycetaceae bacterium | reverse complement strand
ATCGGGTCCTCGATCGTAATGATATGGTGGTCGACGTTGTCGTTCAAATGGTCGATGCAGGCGGCGAGCGTCGTCGATTTGCCGGAACCGGTCGGACCGGTTACGAGCACCAGGCCGCGCGGCCGGAAAATCAGGTCTTTCATGACCGGCGGCGTCTGGAGCTGTTCCATGCTCAACAGTTTGTTGGGAATTTGCCGAAGCACCATCCCGGTATTGCCGCGCTGCTTGAAAACCGAGACGCGAAACCGGGCTTTGTCGCCGAAGGCGAACCCGAAGTCGGTACTCCCGGTTTGTTGGAGTTCCTGTTGACAACGCTCCGGGGTGATACTTTTCATCAGCGAAACGGTGTCCTCGGGCTGGAGCACTTTTGTTTCCAGTTTGACAAGCCGACCGTGCAAACGAAGCACCGGGGGCTGGCCGACGGCGATGTGAAGGTCGCTCGCCCCCCGGACAAAAACGGTTTCCAACAGTTTGTCAATAAGAACCGTACCCATGATGATTCCTTTATGAAAACAGGTTACCGACGCTATGAATTGTTGGCAATTCCCAAAAATTTTCAACTATTTACGCAAAATGCACGCAAAAACATCGAAGAACCGGCATCTCTTGTCGCGTGTCCCGCTTTAGGGCGCGAAAGGGTCCGTTCGTTCGGAAATCACCGTATGAAACGCGATCGCCTTTTTATCTTCATCGTTTTGATTAGTTTTCCGCCTGACGCGCGACTCTCATCACTTCCTCGATGGTC
Source organism: Planctomycetaceae bacterium (assembly GCA_003509805.1). GTDB lineage: Bacteria > Planctomycetota > Planctomycetia > Pirellulales > Thermoguttaceae > UBA8133. The sequence goes on along the minus strand of DOMV01000017.1, from coordinate 11,531 downwards.
GTTCTTCCCATAAGTACTTTGCGAATACCGTCTTCGAACAACATCGTCATGCCATCGGCCCTTGCCGCCCGTCGAATTTCCGTCGTGCTGGCCTGTTTGAACGTTAATTCCCGCACCTTGGGGGTCATCATCATCAGTTCAAAAACCGCTTGTCGACCGCGATATCCGGACTTATTGCAGTTGCCACAGCCCGTCCCTTTCATAAAAGTGCCCTTGGCGGCCATGTCGGGGGTAATGCTGGCTTCCCGAAGTTCAACGTCATTAGGGATATACGGTTTTTTGCATTTTGAACAGATCGTACGCACAAGGCGCTGGGCCATGATACCGATCACGCTGCTGGAAACCAGATACGGCGGCACTCCCATATCGACAAGACGTGTAATGGCACCGGGCGCATCGTTCGTATGTAGTGTACTGAAAACCAAGTGTCCCGTTAATGACGCCTGGATTCCCATCTGGGCCGTCTCAAGATCGCGCATTTCCCCGACGAGGATAATGTTTGGTGCCTGACGTAACATGGCGCGAATGACCCTTGCGAAATCGAGGCCGATCGAGTGACGGATTTCCACCTGATTGATTCCGGGGAGATAGTATTCGACGGGGTCTTCCGCCGTAATAATTTTCCTGGTCGGCGTATTCAGCTCATTTAGCGCAGCATACAGGGAGGTCGTTTTTCCCGATCCCGTCGGCCCGGTCACCAAAATAATCCCGTTTGGACGGCGGATCAGTGTACCGAATTTCCGGTAATCGTTTTCATCGAACCCCAACTGCGTCAAACTGACACGAATGTTGTCTTTGTCGAGAATACGCATGACGATCGACTGGCCGTGGTTCGTCGGGATGACGCTGACGCGCAGGTCAAGTTCCTTTTCCCCGATGGTCAGCTTGATCCGACCGTCCTGGGTCCGTCGTCGTTCGGCAATATCAAGTCTCGCGAGAATTTTGAAACGGGACGTCACGGCCCCTTGGAGGCGTTTCGGGATCACATCCCGTTCCACCAACATGCCGTCTATCCGGTAACGGACCCTGACCCGGTCTTCGAACGGCTCGACGTGGATATCGGAAGCCCGGAGCATGACGGCCTCTTCGATAATCATGTCGCACAGTTTGACGATCGGGGCGTCGCTGTCCCCCCCATCGATGGCGGAACGGCCCGCGTCCATCGTTTCCGTAAAATCGATCTGGGTGTCGGTGAACTCCTGGATAAGCGAGTCGGCCGATTCCCCGATCGCCTGGCCGTAATGCCGGTTGACGGCCTCGTGGATCGCCTCCTTCGGGGCGAGAACCGGCTCGATCGGCCGGTTAAGGATAAAACGGAGTTTGTCGAAGGTTTCGATGTCGTTCGGATCGCTGCACACGATCCGGAGCAGATCGCCGTCTTCCTCGTAAGGCAGGATCGCGTTTTCGCGGGCCAGCGATTCGGGCACAAGTTCGATAATCCCGAGTGGAATCGCCCGATTGGTCAGGTCGACGTACTCACGCCCGAACTCTTGGGCGATCGCCTTGGTGACGTCTTCACTGCTCGCATAGCCGAGTCGGAGAATCGCGTCGGAAGTTTTGATCCCCGTCGATTTGGCCATTTCCTGGGCCTCCTCGATTTGCGGAGCGCTCAAGGTCCCCTGACGCTGCAAAATCCCGAGATAATTGAGTTTTTTCGCCATAAACAAAGATGAAACAGGGGGGATAGGGTAACAGTCCGGGAGATGAATCGCCGTATGCCGAAGGCCACTCAAATGGCCCGAAGCCGACTTTCGAGGAGCCCACCCTCGAAAAACAACACCGCACGGAGGATGCACGGGCGGACCAAACGGAAAACTCGACCGGCTCCGGTATATACTGGAAACGCGATGGAAATGAACCTTTGGTCAAGTCTGCCTGCCGCACTCACTCACCCCTAACTGCTGTTTGTATAATGACATAAACGGATCGTTCGAGCGGCAGGCGAATGTGCGCGGGAACAGTTTCAGGCCGTTTGCGGTATAAAACGTATTCTTCGACGAATTTCCATCTTCCATACCAAATATAGCATGATTCACATTGACACGAAACCGGAAAGTTGGCACAATTCGCGTCGTTTTTCGATTATCCGGGGGTAATCCCTCCCCAAGTGGTCGCTGTTTATGGGCTTTTTTTCGCGAACCGGAACTTTCGGCAGGCGTTTGAACGTCGTGTCGAAATATGCGCTCCTGCTGTCACTTGTCTATGTGATCCAAAACCCTCCGGCCGCATGGAACACAGCCTTTGCCGAGGATACCGGGGTCGAAGACACCTGGACCGACGCGCCGTACCTGGGCAATCCGATGGAAAGTCAATTTTCGGAGCCGGACACCGTGGGGCCGCGCAAAACCGGCAAAACGACCTCGCGTGTTCGTGCCGCCTTCTCCGACGGCGCTTTTCCTGACAGGGTTTTCTCCGATCATGTCGCACCGAATGCCCGGCATGAGGACGCGGCGCACGGGAATGCGGCGCACGAGAACGCAACGCCTGTCGAAGCCGACCGGGATTCCGGTCTGGGTTCGAAAATCGTACAAACTTCCGCCGAGGGGCCCGACGGACCGACTCCGAACGCCTGGGCCGATATGTCCGCGGCTCCGTCCTACGCCACATGGGACACCGTACCTGCCGGGCAAGAGACCGTCCCGTTTGCACGCCAGGGCGTCATCCCCGCGACACCCCGGGAAAACGCGATTTTCGGTCCCGGTACGCACCCGAGCACGTACCCGGGCCCACCCTCCGACAGCGCGTATTCTAACACGTTGTCAACCCCTGTCGCAAGTCCCTTTGGAACAACCGGCGGGAATTCCGACGCGGACATGCAAAATCGGCTTCTCGCCGCGATGCAGGCCAATTCTTACCAGAACCCGTATGCCTTGGCAAACCCTGTCGGCGATCCAAATGCCGCGCTTGCCGCCTTGGCGGCCCAATACACTTACCTGCCGATGCAGGGCAATGCGATACAGGGCAATGCGTACGGCGGTGGTTTTTCCCAACTTCAAATCCCCCAGGTCGCAGGCAATCCGTACGCCGATCCTTATGCACTCGCGGCCGCCCAACTACAGGCCCAACTACCGGGCCAGACGCCGGGCGGATACACGGGAGTATACACGGGAATGCCTTATGTTCCTTATGGCACTCCTTACGGGAATCCCTACGCCGATCCCTACGGAGGAACGGCGGGCATGGGTTCGGGCCCGGGCGGCAGCATCGGCCCAGCCGGCACTGCGGATTCCTATGCCTCGATCGCGCGACACCAACAGCAACTGATCGCCCGGCAACAGGCGTTCATCAATGCCGTGAAAGAAAGAGGGGAACGGGAAAACGAGACGGGCGACCGGGAAGAAGGGGAAAACGGCCAAGAAGGTGATTGGTCGATGGACAATCTCCTGCCGTTGAAAGTCTCCTCGCCGCTGGCCGAAACGATGTGGGCCGGCGCGGGCTATTTGAGCCCGTTTTCAAACACGGACCAACCCGACAAGGGCGTCGGCCAGCCGCTCCGGATGCGGTCCTGGACGGATCGTCCCTATTATTTCGGGGCCTTTTGCGGCTACGTCAGTCCCGCAACCGAGTTGATGTCGGGTTCCCTGAGTACCGGCAGTCGCTATTGGAGCGAACAGGATTCCAGCGGGACGGGCGGTTTGACGCTCGGCTGGAATTTTCAACATTATTGGGGAATCGAGGGACGCCTGCATTTCACGTCGTTCAACATCCACTATTATGCCGACGGCGAGGACGGGGAGCGGATTACCGCGCTGACCGGCAGCAACCAGTTGACGACGCTGGACCTGAGCGTCCATTATTACCCGCTCGGCAACAGCAAATGGAGGCCGTATTTCAAGTATGGTCTCGGCGTCGTCGGGGTCAATTTTCCCCGGATCGACGGAACCAAGACCAACACGCTGACAATCGGTATGCCGGTCGGAGTCGGACTGAAGTACTGGTGGGACGACCGTCTGGCGATCAATCTCGATATCGTCGACAACGTCGTTTTCGGCGTCGACGGCACGAAAACGCAGGATAACTGGGGCTTTACCTGCGGATTGACCTGGGCCTACGGGCGCAACAAAAGTCGCCGACCGACCGCCTATTGGCCGTTTACGCCCAGCTCCAAACGCTAGACGCGACCGTCCGGGAGCGGGTTGACGGGACACGAGGGCCGGTCTATACTGGGAGCGCGATGGAGACGAACATTTTGGCCAAGTCCGCCTAACGCACTCACTCGCTCCCAACTTCTGTTTGTGTAATGACATCAACGGATCGTTCGAGCGGCAGGCGGTTATGCGCGGGGGAGGATTGTCATGCCGTTTACGGTCCACAACACGGCGGTCCGCTTGCTTGGAACGGGTCGCCGAAACAATCGTAAGGGAACAACCGGGAGAGGGCCGGCCGAAGAACGCGACCGACGTCGATTGCGGCATCGACGGAAAAAAGAGAAAAATAGCGGCGCAGGGACTCGAACCCCGGACACGCGGATTATGATTCCGCTGCTCTAACCAACTGAGCTACGCCGCCGAAGGACACGATCAACTCAATTTACCCGATTTTACAAACGATGTAAAGGCCCCCCGGACCGACGCGCCGTCATCACGAAGGGCGTCTTCGGGAAGGACGGGCTCAACCGTCGATGGATGTTTGCCGATCATGCACGAAACCGCGAAAGAATTTTTTTACAACGTCTTGCGTACTCCCGGCACGACCGGATTCGAAGAACCGGTGCAACGGATTGTTCGCGATTACATCGGACCTCATGCCGAAAGCGTTCGAACCGACGTTCACGGCAACCTCGTCGCAGCCCGGCACCCCGACGCGGGCACCAGGGTCATGCTTTCCGGCCACTGCGACCAGATCGGGCTCCTCGTCAATTACATCGATTCCGAGGGGTTTCTTTACGTCACCGCCGTCGGCGGCTGGGATCCGATTCAATTGGTCGGACAACGCGTTAAAGTTTGGACCCAAACCGGGCCCCTCGACGGCGTGCTCGGGAAAAAACCGATCCACCTGATGAACGACGAGGATCGGAAAAAAGTCCCGAAAATCCAGGACCTCTGGATCGATATCGGCGCGGCGAACAAGGAAGATGCGGAGCGGCACGTCACGATTGCCGATCCCGTCACCGTCGAACTGGAATACCGCGAATTGCTCAACGGCCGGATTTGTTCCCCGGCGACCGACGACAAAGCCGGCATGTGGGTCGTCATGGAAGCCTTTCGTCGGATTGATCCGGCCCGGCTGCACCCGGAAGTCGGCGTTTTCGCCGTTTCGACGGTCCAGGAGGAAATCGGGCTCCGGGGGGCGAAAACCAGCGCGTTCGGGATTGCTCCGCACATCGGCATCGCCGTCGACGTGACCCATGCGACGGATTGCCCGACCATCGAAAAAAAACAAAACGGCGAAATCAAAATGGGGGCCGGTCCCGTACTTGCGCGCGGCCCGAACATGAACACGAAGCTCGTCAACGCCATGTCGCGCATCGCGGCGGAAAACGATATCCCGATTCAATTCAATGCCGAAGGCCGGGCGACCGGGACCGAGGCCAACGTGATCCAGGTGAATCGGAGCGGAGTCGCCGTGGCGCTGGTGTGCATCCCGAACCGGTACATGCACTCGCCGGTCGAAATCGTTTCCCTGGACGATATGGATCATGCCGCCGACCTGCTGGCCCGCTATTGCGAATCGGTCTCGCCGGACGTCTCGTACGTCCCGTAGTTCAGAAGGGGAAGGGAGAGGGGAAGGGGAGGAACGCAGGCAATTCAGCCGTCATGAAGAGACCCGCTTGACCCTCGTTATTGATTATTGGCTCTCGATTCTTCCGCGAGCGAAAACAGGATTTCCTTGTAACGGCGAACATAGGGTTCACGGTCGTTTTCAGGAATGTTCGCCCGGTCGAGGCGCCGTTTGAAAAGATGGTGTTCGTCGAGCATGTCGATTTCCAAGGCGACCGACGACATGCGCGTGACGGCCGGTCGCGGGACGAAAAACCGGAGAATGTCGATCGGCGTTCCGGCGGTCCAGGCGTCCAGTTCTTTCTGTAAACCGAAGGAATCGAGCGGCTCGGTCAGCCGGACATCCATCCAGACCGGCAACGGCGACGTTTTCCATTTTTCAACGGCCTCGCGGATTTCCTCGCGGCTCCCGGCGATCGAGACAAGGTGTGAAAATCGCGGCACCTCGATCAACCCGACAGACATCGCCCCGTCGGCATACGTCGATTCCACGAGATATTTCCGTTGGCTTCCTTCGCCGAAACCCATCGGGAGCGGCGAACCGGAATACCGGACCGTTTCGCTCCCGACACGTCGCGCGATGTGAAGATGTCCCAGGGCCATGTAGTCGAAATCCGCCGGAAAATGGCTCGCGTCGACGGCGCCGAGCGAACCGACATAGAGTTCCCGGACCCCTTCACCGGTAAGTGAGCACCGTTTTTCGGCGTCGTTTTCGGAAACGGAAGAGAACAATTCCCGCTCCCGGGCGGCGACGGCGAAAAGATGGCCCATGCCGACGATCGGGAGTCGGGTTCCGTGTTCCCGTTCGATTTCCGCCCGTAATTTTCCGGCTTTTTCGGCGATTTCCGCGTAATGATCCCGAATCGCGCCGGTCAACCGTCGTTCTTTTTCCGTTGCGGAATCCCCGGCCTCGGACCAACTGATTTCCCTTTCCCGCAGGAACGGCACGGCGCAGACGATCAGTTCCGGCGCGCCGTCGTTGCCGCGAAGCAGGAGGAGTTCCCGTTCCACATTCGCGCAGCCGTCCCCGGCGATGTCGACGCCCCCGACGACGTGAACGTTGATCCTCCGCAGCAGTTCCCCGGGCGCGTCGAGCAATTGCGGCGAATCGTGGTTGCCGCCGATGACGACGACATGACGGCAACCGGTTCCGGAAAGCCGGTGAAGGAATTCATAATACAGCCGTTGGACCCGCGGGCCCGGTGTTTGCGTATCGAACACGTCGCCGGCGACCAGTAGCACGTCGATTTGCCGCTCGACGATTTTTTCGAGCAGCCAATCGAGGAACAGGCGGAATTCCCCGTACCGGGAACGTCCCAGGAGCATGCGTCCCAGGTGCCAATCCGATGTATGCAGAATCTTCATCCGCTCAATCTATACCAATTCCCGTCGCCGTTCAAGCCGGGCTTCGGGTCGTCGGGGAACCTGCCGCTTCCATCGGCAGGCGCCTCAGTTCGGCGGCTTGGCATCAATGACGATATCGAGCTTGCCCTTGTCTTTATCGGAATCGTATGTGATTCCCGAAGCACTCATGTCGGCGTACTTTGCCGGGATCAGCGATGTCGTATTGCCCGCGTCGTCGGCTATGACCGCACCGGAAATATAGCCCTTGTACTGTCCCCGCTTCAAACCGTCGCCCGGTTTGTATTGGTACATCGTAAAGGACCCATCCGGATAGATTTCCCCGATCCCCTGGCTCGTCTCATTTTGAAGGATGACGACACCACCTGTGAGCGGTGTGCCATCGGAAAATTTGACGTGGCCGGAAACGTGCGGATCATGGCAACCGGTGAAAACAAGCAGGGAGAGAATCGCAAGCAAATGGAGTGTTCGCATAGTACAATATGTTGAAATGCAATATGTTGATGGATAGTTTAGCCGGGCGGCGTAGCCGTCGGCGCATGAACACCGTGCCGGGTGGCGCATGAACTTCATGCCTTACGGCATCGCCACGTTGCGACCATCGTTCACCACGCCCAAATGGGCCAACAGATTCGGATCCGCCGTTACGGCAATGCTTCGGACCGCCCCGTCTCCCACCAGGAAGTGGCATATACCGGGATGAGAACTGCCAAACGAAAACATGTAGGGCCAATTATTGAAAATCCGACCTCCGACCTCGACATATTGCATCGGTCCGCGTGCCAAGGCATTCCCGCCTGTAATCTCACCGTTCGCGTTCGTATTTCTGTCATAGGCAAAGAAACCCATGTAGGTAAAGGGTTCATTTCCATTCCAATAGAACATGCAACAATCGACGAGCGTCTTCCGGTTGTTCTTCTGGGAAGTGCCCCCGGCGTCATAGCCGTCGATCACTTGATCGCAAACGCCGAGGACATCGTTGGGAATGTATTTTTCGCCGATCAGCAACTGGTTGCTTGTCCCATCGGCGAGCCAAGCCATGGAATCCCGGGCTTCCCAAGTATCGAATCGGGCGGCCCAATCACCGGAATTGGCCGCTACATATTTAATTGACGCGATCCGAAATGGACCGTCGACGCAATTGGCGGCACAGCGACTTGCCCCCCAATTCTTCTGTGCCGTTTCCCCTCCGCTAAGCACGATACCTTCAGGTGCCGGAATACAACCGTCACGAGCCGTGTAGAGAATGCTGTAATCGCCCCGGGGGCCCGTGCGTGTGCCGTATGTTCCGTCCGGATTCGCATCCACATAATCCCCGGCCGCCCGGCGAGAGGGACAGAAATAGGCGGGAATGGAGGCCAACGATTTTTTTTCCTCCTGTGTCAGCAGGGTACCGCCGTTGCGTCCCCCCCAGGCGGTCCAAAGGCAAAGGTCCAGTTTTCCCGTCGCATTGGTCGCATTGTTCGTAAAATTACCGTGCGTATTCCTGGCAAGATACAGGTCGTAGACGGTCTGAAGTTCCATGTAGGGCGTAATCAAGATGAAAAGATTCGCCTTCGCCGTACCGAGATGGGCCGGTGGCAACGCCTGCTTGGCATTTTCAAAGTTATGGATGGCCAATCCCATTTGCTTGAGATGATTGCTGCACTGCATACGCCGGGCGGCTTCCCGCGCTGCCTGCACGGCGGGCAAAAGAAGGGCGACCAAGGTGCCGATGATCGCGATGACGACGAGAAGCTCGACGAGCGTAAAGCCAACGAGCCGGGGATTGTATCCCCGTGACCGGGAACACAGTTCCCGGCTCGT
>DOMV01000017.1:0-2615 GCA_003509805.1 Planctomycetaceae bacterium | reverse complement strand
TTTTCATAACATCCTCCCAAAAAAAGTTTGGTGACGCGCCGCGCAACCACGGACTTCGTCGGTCCGTGAAAACTTTGCGCGAGTTACGCGACAGGGCTAGTATAAAAGGACGGTTTTGAAAGTCAATACTTTTCCGAGGGAAATGAACGAAATTACGGTGCTCGGCGAGCCTCGCCCGCCTGCAAACCGAAAAAAGTGTCCGCGGCATGTGGTTTCCGGGGAAGAGGGAACGGTTGACTTCCGTGGGGAAAAGCGTGATAATACACGGCGTCTTGTGCCCTGTTTTTTGGAAAACAACCGCAAATCGATGCCATGTTTACCGGATTATTGCCGAATATCGACTGGGTCGGTCATATCGATTGGTCGATCCGTGATTTCCACAGTTATGAAACGCCGCGCGGGGCGACGTACAATGCGTACCTGATCCGGGATGAAAACAACGCCGTCATCGACACCGTGAAGTTCGATTTTTGCGATTACTTCCTGCGCAATGTCGCCGCGAAGGTTCCGCTTGACAAGATCGATTACCTCGTGTGCAATCACAGCGAACTCGACCATGCCGGTTCCCTCCCGCTCGCGCTGAAGGCCATGCCGAACGCGACGCTGTTGTGCAACGCCAAATGCCGGGAAATGCTCGGCCTGTATTTCGACACGACCGGCTGGCCAATCCGGGTCGTCACGCCCGGGGAAACCGTGTCGCTCGGAAAGCGGACGCTGGCCTTCGTCGATACGCCGATGGTCCATTGGCCGGATTCGATGTTCACTTACGTCCCCGAAGACGGCTTGCTGTTCTCGATGGACGCTTTCGGGCAGCACCTGGCCACCGCAGCCCGATTCGACGACCTGCACGATTTGCACGAACTGCTTTTCGAAGCGAAAGTGTATTACGCCAATATCGTCGTGCCGTACGGCAGGCAGGTGCGCTCGACGCTCGAAAAGGCGAAGACGCTTGACATCACGATGATCGCGCCGTCGCACGGGCTGATCTGGCGGAAGCATATCCCGGAGATACTCGCGAAATACCGGGACTGGTCCGAAGGCGTGACGCTCCCGAAAGCGCTCATCCTGTTCGACACGATGTGGCACAGCACGGAAATGATGGCCGAGGAAATCCTGCGCGGCGCCGAGACGGCCGACCCGGAGGTCGATACGCAATTCATGTACGTCCGCAAAACCTCCCTGACCCGGATTGCGACCGAGATGCTCGAAGCCTCCGCCGTCGCGATCGGTTCGGCGACGATCAACATGCAGATGATGCCGCAAATGGCCGCCGTGCTGAATTACCTGAAGGGCCTGAAATTCGCGCCGAAAACCGCCTTCGCCTTCGGTTCCCACGGCTGGGCGGCGGCCGGGGTGGAACAGGTCGACCGCTGGATCGACGAAGCGGCCTGGCCCCGGCTCCGGCAACCGATCAAGGCGAAGTACCGCCCGACCGCCGAGGTGCTCGCCGAGTGTTTCGAGGCCGGTCAACAACTCGCCCTCGCCGCGAGAAAAACGTGATGAAAAAGTAAGTTGGGCAACGCGAAAGCCGACGGAGGCCCCGAAATGTATTATTATCATGACAAAGAGGGACATTCCCACGGCCCCGTCGATGCGCAGGAGCTTGCGGAACGGATCAAGGAGGGCAAGGTCGATGAATTGACGATCCGCAAACCCGGCAAAGACGAACCCGGCGGTCGGTCGGTTCCGTCGCTGGAATTGCATTTGATTCCGGCGGTCGCCAACATGTTTTTCCCCGGGATCGGTTTGGTTCTCCAGCGGCGCTACCCGGCCGGTATCGTGGTCATGTTCGGTTTGGTAATCGGCGCCGTGTTGGCCCTGGTTGCCGTCGCAGGAGTGGGACCGGGGCCGAACGGCGAAAGGTTTTTGCTGGTCGCCTTTCCCCTGTTATGGAACGGAATGCTTTGGATCGCATCGACGATTTCCATCATGGAATACCGGGGCGACACGCCGGCGAAACAAGCGGATTTTTCCCGGTCCCGCGAACCTTCGTGGGGGAAACAATACAGCAATGCAAGTAAAATAGAATAGACCTGTTTCCTAACCGTCACCACCGCGCAGGCGGCAAGGTTTTCGTCATTCCCGCGCAGAGCCTGCCCTCGACCTGATCGGGGGCGGGAATCCAGACAAACGATGTCCTTAACTTTTTGCACGCTTAATTAAATGTGCAAAAAGCCAAGTGATCTTCTCTCTAGGCCCCCGNNGCGGGAATCCAGACAAACGGGTTCATACTCGTGCGTCTAGGCCCCCGCCTGCGGGGGGTGACGTGAAGTGCAGGGGCGACGGATAATTCTTATCTAATTTGTGCAATGCAATTTGAAGTTTCCGAACAAGTCCAATTACGGACGGCCAATACCTTAAACGGAAGGAGTGAATGATGAAAACGAATCCCATTTTGATCGGCGGGCTGGGTGTCTGCCTGTTTCTCGCGACGGGAATGCTCCGGGCACAAGACGGTCCGCAGTTGACCGATCCGGTGACGGACGATTTGATCGACGCGCCGAACACGCCGCGGCTCGCCCCGACGGTGAGCGATACGCCGGACCCGGGCCAAGCGGTTAAGAACATGCCGCGATTGGGAAAACAGCGGCCAATGACGAGCCGCCGGGACGCGG
>DOMV01000443.1 GCA_003509805.1 Planctomycetaceae bacterium | reverse complement strand
ATGGAAAACATCAATAAAATCGCGGGCCCCTTTGTCGAAGCCTGGGCCGTTGACATTTTTTCCGACATCCTTGAGGATTCGGCCAATCCATACCAATTGATCCATGTCGAAGCCCGCGAACGCCTTTACAAAGCCGATTTGATTCTCCAGTTCAAGAAAAAACGAGCCATTGAATCGGGCATCACGGCGGAAATCGATGTGAAAGCGACGGCGGAAGATATCGCCGGAAGCGGCAAGTCGCCGAACATCACCTCTTATGCACGCATCCGAACCGCATACGTCGAAGACCCGGATTACATGTTCGTCATTCTTTCTTTGAAACACCGGGTTTACAGCCGGAAAAACCGGACGACCGGTCTGATGGATGGAATCATGGAAGTCGTCGGGCATAAAACCTACGATCTCAAGTATATTGCTTCCGCCGATCTTGCCTACAATCCGGTGTTGGGAACAGGCCAGATTCAGATAAAGGACATTCATTACGTCGCCTTGGAGAAAAGGACCGTTTGGGAGTTTTGCCGATTGCTTGACCAAAAATATCTGGCATCATCCAAACGGTCCATGGAGGAATGGTATGCGCTCGCCAAAAAACACGAATGGATCAAAGATGAAGACCACGGCTGACACGGACATTATCTGTGGCGATTCCCTGGACGAACTGAAACGTATGGAGAGCGAATCCGTCGATTTGATCATTGCCGATCCGCCGTATAATCTGGGAAAGAAATACGGTAACGATTCCGACAATCGCGAGTTCGACGATTACATGGAATTCTCCCGGACATGGATATCCGAATGCAAAAGATTGCTGACACCCCATGGAACACTGTACGTGTTCGTCGGTTTTCGCATGATTTCCCATATTTACAGCATACTTGAAAAGGAGCATGGCCTTCATTTCATAAATTGGATTTGTTGGCATTATACACAAGGCATCGGTAAGACCCGTGGGTTTTCCCCGAGACACGACGACATTTTAATGTTCACGAAATCAAAAAATTTCACGTTCAATCTGGATGCCGTCCGCGTTCCTCAAAAGTATTACCGTTCCATAAACAACATGCGAGGCGCGAATCCCGGCGACGTGTGGGAATTTTCACACGTGCATTATTGCAACAAAAACAGGCAGGGCCACCCCACGCAAAAACCCGAGGGATTGATCGAACGAATGGTTCTCGCCTCCTCCAATCCGAATGATCTCGTCCTGGACCCCTTCGCGGGAAGCGGAACGACACTGCGTGTTTGTCGGCAAACGAACAGGAATTGTACCGGAATCGAGTTGAACCCCGAATATGTCGCGATGATTCATGAGCGGCTGCGCAAACCGTTCTACGGATTTGACAGTATCGACCCGCGCATGGAGCGGGTTCCAAACGATTTGAATGATGATTCCATGCGGCAGGAATACTTGAAAAACCATGTTTCGTGGTTTCTCAACAATCACCGGAATCAGGAATCGCGTTTTTGGACGGATGTGGAACATAAATACGGCCCGAACGCCGTGTCGCAACAGAAACCGGCCGCGAAAAGAATCCAAAAATCACTGTTTGAAAACGATTAGCCTCACCTGTGTCATGTTCGACCTCCAAGCCCCCTTCAAGCCGGCCGGCGACCAGCCGCAGGCGATCGACAAGCTGATCGCGGGAATCGATTCGGGCGACCGTTTCCAGACCCTCATGGGCGTGACCGGTTCCGGCAAGACCTTTACGATGGCCAACGTGATCGCGCATTTCAACCGGCCCACGCTGGTGATGTCGCACAACAAAACGCTCGCGGCCCAGCTTTATTCGGAATTCAAGGAGTTTTTTCCCCGCAACGCCGTCGCGTACTTTGTTTCCTATTACGATTATTACCAGCCGGAAGCCTACATTCCCCAATCCGACACCTTCATTGAAAAGGACAGCCAGATCAACGACGCCATCGACCGTATGCGCCATTCGGCCACCCGGGCGCTCTTNNTACGATTATTACCAGCCGGAAGCGTATATCCCGCAACGGGACATCTACATCGAAAAAGACGCCTCGGTCAACGAGGAGATCGATCGGCTCCGGCTCGCGGCGACCAGCGCGCTGGTGACCCGGCGCGACGTGATCATCGTCGCCAGCGTGAGTTGCATTTACGGGCTCGGCTCGCCGGACGATTATCGCCAAATGATGGTCCCGCTCCGTGTCGGCGAAGAGGTCAACCGCGACAAAATGCTCGCCCGGCTGATCGACATCCAGTACGACCGGAACGACGTCGCCTTCGAACGGGGCCAATTCCGCGTCCGCGGCGACTGCGTGGAAATTCATCCTTCTTACGAGGAATTCGCCGTCCGGGTTGAATTCTGGGGCGACGAAATCGAACAGATTTCGATCATCAATCCGCTCACGGGCGAAACGATCCGCAAGGACCGCGAGTTTTACGTCTATCCCTGCAAACACTTCGTGATGCCGGAAGAACGCATCGCCTCGGCGGTTGAACGCATCGAAGCGGAGCTCAACGACCGGCTTAAAATCTTCAAGGACCAGGGCAAACTGCTCGAAGCCCAGAGGCTCTCGGCACGGACCCGGTACGACATTGAATTGATGCAGCAGATCGGGTATTGTCCCGGCGTCGAGAATTACAGCGCGCAGCTTGCCGGCCGCAAGACGGGAGAACCGCCGGACACGCTGTTCAGCTTTTTCCCGGACGATTTTCTCATGTTCATCGACGAATCGCACGTCTCGATCCCGCAGATCCGGGCGATGTATCACGGCGACCAGGCGAGAAAGGTCAACCTGATCGAGCACGGTTTCCGGTTGCCCTCGGCCCTCGACAACAGGCCGCTCAAATTCGACGAATGGGAAAAGAAAATCGACAACGTCGTTTTCGTATCCGCGACTCCGGGGCCCTATGAGATCGAAAAAACCGGCGGTAAAGCGGTCGAACAGGTCATCCGGCCGACCGGGTTGCTCGACCCGATACTCGAAATCGCCCCGGCTTCGAAACAGGTCCCGCATCTCCTTGCCGAAATCCGACAGCGGGCGAACAAGGGGGAACGGGTGCTGGTCACCACGCTGACGAAAAGGTTGGCGGAAGACCTGTCCGATTATTTTACGAAACAAAAAGTCCGGTGCCGGTGGCTGCACAGCGAACTCGACGCCTTCGAGCGTGTCGAACTGCTGCGGGACCTGCGTTTGGGTTGTTTCGACGTGCTGGTCGGCGTCAACCTGCTGCGCGAAGGGCTCGACCTGCCGGAAGTTTCACTCGTCGCCATCCTGGACGCCGACAAGGAAGGATTCCTTCGCAGTGAAACGTCGCTGATCCAGACGATCGGCCGTTCGGCCCGGAACGTGAACGCGAAAGTGATCCTCTATGCCGACAAGGTGACCGATTCGATGCAGAGGGCGATCGACGAGACGGAACGACGCCGCACACTCCAGATGGAGTACAACAAAAAGCACGGCATCACGCCCGAAACGATCAAAAAGAATATTTCCCGTGGAATCGAGCAGGATGCGGTCGCGCATGAAAAAGCCGCCTCGGCGATCCGCCGCGACGACGATCAACTGGTCACGATGGAACTGATCAACGCCCTTGAAACGGAAATGCTCGAAGCGGCCGAAACGCTCCAATTCGAGCGTGCTGCGGTGCTGCGCGACCGGATCGAGGAGATGAAAAAACACCTCGGCAAGCAAATGAACCTGATCGATTTCAAAAAGAAGGAAGGCGGCGACCGCAAACGGCGGGGCTCTCGAAAAACCGGCGGCCGGATACCCAAACCGGAAAAATGAACCGTGCGTATCGCGGTTGTTTCCCCGATGATCACGGTCCGGTCAGTTCCTCCGCGATGCGTTCCATCCCGTAGACCTTGCGCAGCGCTTCGAGGATGATCGCCGCGTGGACGGAGACGGCCCGGGACTGGATGTCGGTGTAAACCATGTCGCCGGTCAGCGATTGAAGGTTGCCGTCGAAAATAAGCCCGACCACCTCGGCGTTCGTGTTCAGGAGCGGACTGCCGCTGTTGCCGCCGATGATGTCGTTCGTGCTCACGAGATTGAACGGTGTTTCCGGGTCGAGCGCCTCACGCGCCCGCACCCA
Organism: Planctomycetaceae bacterium; assembly: GCA_003509805.1. Taxonomy (GTDB): domain Bacteria; phylum Planctomycetota; class Planctomycetia; order Pirellulales; family Thermoguttaceae; genus UBA8133. The sequence continues at coordinate 288 of DOMV01000443.1, read as the reverse complement.
GCTTTCCGTCAAATCGAAGGGCGGCTGATTCGTGTGCAGCGCCGCCCTGTCGTACAAACCGGACAAGACGGTCCAGGGCGGCACGGCGGTCCCGTCATCCTCGGCGTACCCTTTCACCGCGCCATAGGACAGTCGCAGCGTGAACGTCGCGTCCGGGTACAGCGTGTCGCCGTACTTCTCAAACCGGGCTTCCGCCAACTTGGCATACGCCTGCTTGAGCGGTTCTTCGATATCCGTTTCGTATCGCGTTCGCAACTTTCGGGAATGGAAATCGACAAGCAGCGCGAA
>DOMV01000446.1 GCA_003509805.1 Planctomycetaceae bacterium | reverse complement strand
ACGACCTACGCCGTCGTTCACAATCTGAACACGACGAACATCGCGTCGGTCCAGATTTTCGATACGACCGGGGGTACGAAAAATCCCGTCGGACTCGCCTGGGAGCCGACCGACGCGAATACGATCACACTCAAGCCCGACCTCGTTCTCCCCGCAACCATGACGCTCCTCGTCGTCGTGACGGCATAGACAATATGGACAACTTTTCGCAACTGAATTTGAAGGTTCCGCCGAACGAGCCGGAACATGTTGTTCGCAAGATCGAACTCGACCGCAAAGTCGCGGTCGGCGTCGAGGTCGAACGATTTTCGAACGGCCTGTCGACCGTCCGGCTCCTGGACGCGACGGGCCGACCGACCGGAAATATCGTCCGAAATGTCGTGATGCTTCCGACGCATGTAAAACCAGCCGTCACAACGGGTGTCGCCGAATTGATCATTCGCGCACGGAAAGACAACCCCCTCAATTTCGTGGAAATCGTTTGAACGATGAACAAAGCCTATCTCACCCTCGCCGCCGTCGTCAAAAACGAATCTCATTACGTACGTGAATGGCTCGCCCACTACCGGGCGGTCGGCTTCGAGAAATTCGCCGTCGTCCTGAACGATTGCACGGACGGCACCGAACGACAAATCCGCAGTCTCTCATTTGCGGACGATATTTCTATCGGCCGCACGCAGGTCAAATGTCCGCAGGTCGCCGTCTACAACGAACTGTGCCGCGAACGGCGGGGCAAGACCTTCTGGATGGCTTTCCTCGACGCCGACGAGTTCCTGTTTTGTCCTTTGGGCCGAACGCTGCCGGAATTTTTGTCCGAATACGAACGGCATGGCGGCTTGATGGTCCACAACTACGAGTTCGGCTCTTCCGGCCACGTCGTTCGACCGGAGAGATCGGCAACCGCGTCCTTTCGATATCGTGCGAAAAACGATTTCTGGATGCACGACCAGTTCAAGTGCGTCGTCAAGCCGTCGGCGGTGCAATGGTACGCCAGTCCGCACTACGCGAAGATCGACGGCGACCTCGTCCGTGAAGACCATCGGGCCGTGCCGGACGAAAACATTTACCGTCTCTGCGGACTTCAAAACGGCGAGAAGCCGATTTGCCAGCGGATTCGCTACAACCATTACTTTACCAGGTCGATGGAGGATTTCGTCACCCGGCTCCACCGCGGCGGCGCCTGCTCGAAAACGAAGCATTGGACTTGCAACGATTTTATGTTGCGCGATCATCGGGACGTACTGGATACCGAAATTACTCTGTACGAAAGCAGGGTCATGGAACTGCTCGACGGGAGATTGCGATAAATGAAAAAAGTCTGTCTCACGCTTGCCGCCGTCGTTCGCGACCAGGAACATTACGTCCGGGAATGGCTCACGTTCCACGAAATGATCGGCGTCGAACGATTCGTGATCGTCCTGCATAAATGTTGCGATCATACGGAATCGGAAATCCGTCGCCTGCCGTTCTTCGATGAAAAGGTCAAATTGCACCGCGTCGTCAACGATGAACAGCGAGTCCAGATGGGCGTCTTACGCTGGATGCTCGATCATTACGGCGACGCAACGGAATGGATGCTGTTCATCGACTCCGACGAGTTTTTCTTCGGGACGGTTGAGAACGACCTGCGGCCGATTCTGTCTCGTTACGATAAGTTCAGCGGCGTCGCGGCACATTGGCTCATGTTCGGGGCGTCGAATCACGTCATCCGGCCTCCGATGCCCTCCATCGAGCATTTTACGCGACGAATTCCCGACGGGCGTTTCGTGCATCGCGGGATCAAATCGGCGGTCAAGCCCCGCGACGTCGTCGATCTTCTCTCGCCGCATCTTTTCGTTACAAAGCACGGCACGGTCCGCGAAGACGGCGACATCGTCGATCCGAACGGCATCTGGCAGGCCCGGGGCGTCGAGCCCGTCTGGAACGTGCTGCGCTGCAATCATTACAACACGCGCTCGATGGAAGATTGGGTCGCGAGGCGAAAACGCGGTTCGTGCAACGATTTCCGGCTGGCGGCGAGTTACGACGTCGACCATTTTTATCGTTACAACAACGAAACGGTCGAAGACTTGACGATCCGGCGTTTCGTTCCCGAACTGGAAGAGCGGCTCCGGCGATGAGGCAAACGATGGACGGTTACGAAAACGAGAATTCTTGCTATGTGCTGCTTGTCGAACAGGCGGGCGTCGTGTTCGGGATTCGTTTCGGTACGTTTACGCCGGATGCAACCAACCCGCCGGTTTGTCCGGTTCCCGATGAGAATATGAAGGAACAATCAACATGATGAAGAACGAATTTTTCGACCGGGATACAGGCGTTGTGCGGATCGAATCCACTGGAAAAAGCATCAAGTTGGACGACGAATTTTTTAACCGTAACACGGAAGTGGCGAGAGTCCATGAAGATGACTTGCCTGTTTCTGGAACAGAATCCGAACTGCACGGTTCGATTCTGGACAATGCGAAAGGCCCGAAACGGGTGCAGGGCGATTCCGGCAGCGTCGAGCAGCATTCGTTACAGGATCAAATCGCCGCCGAACGGTTTTTGCAATCGAAAAAAGCNNCAAAATTTTCAAGATCGCTCCCGGCGGCACGACCTGACAACACGTTTTTCAGTACATAATCTATGTTCGGATTTTTCAAAAAGAAAAACACTCAAAACAAGTCCCCGCCGCAGGTCTTGAAACTCAAGTACGATGCCGCGCAGACGACGCCGGAGAATATACGACATTGGGTGATGGCGGACGGACTCAGTGCCGACGCGTCCATGACGCCGGAGATTCGGCGGACACTTCGCAATCGTGCCCGGCTTGAGGTCGCCAACAACGCTTATGCCCGTGGCATGGTCCTGACATTGGCCGACGTTTGCATCGGGACCGGGCCGCGACTTCAGATGCTTTCCGACGACGAGGATTTC
>DOMV01000233.1 GCA_003509805.1 Planctomycetaceae bacterium | reverse complement strand
AACGGCAGGGAAAGGTGGTCTTCGCCCTTCCCCGCCGCCCGTCGGGTTGCCTGCCCGGCGTTGCCGACGTGTCCGGCAGGGAAGATGCCCGCCTCTTTTGAAAAGCGTCCAAAAATATTGTTTTCTTGCGAAATGCCAAACCCGGTTACACGAGTTTTGTCGCGACCGAATCGCCGTTCCCGGTGAGACGGTCCGATTCGATCGGGAGTGTTTCGCTTGTCTGCGTTTCCGGGACGATCGCCCTTGAAGACGGAAAATGAAGGGGGTGTTCCATGAGTCCGCAAACCGTTTTTCTCATCGCCTTCGGTACGGCCTTCCTCGCGGCAGTGCTTACCGTCGTCGTCCTTCGTCTCATTGATTCCGCCCGGCGCAGGGATGCCCGCTCGCATGCCGAGGAGATCATCCATCGCGCCGAGCTCGACGCCGCCGCCAAAGTGCGCAACGCCGAACTGGAATCAAAGGAATCGGCCATCCTACAGCTTGAGAAGGCCGAAAACGAATTCCGCCGGACCCGGCAGGAACTTCACGAACGGGAACGTTCGCTCGACAAACGCCAGGACCAACTCGACAAGCAAAGCGACGATGTACGGAAACAGGAAAAGCTGGTCGAAAACACGCAGCGCAAGCTGGCCGAGCGGATCGAGGATACCACCCGCCGGAACGAGGAATTGGCCAAATTGATCGACAATCAACGTCAAGTGCTCCACGAGATATCCGGTCTCAACCGCGAGGAGGGTACGAACCGGCTGCTCAAGTTGCTCGAAACCCAGTTGCACGACGAAACCGGGGCGATCATTCTCCGCCATGAACGCGAGGTAAAAGAGCGTTGCGAGGAAATCGCGAGGAACCACCTGCTCCTTGCGATCCAGCGTTTTGCCGCCGCCCATACCGCCGAAGCGACCACGAGTACGGTCGATATCCCGAGCGACGAAATGAAGGGCCGCATCATCGGCCGCGAAGGCCGTAATATCCGGGCTTTTGAAAAAGCGACCGGCGTGGACATCATCATCGACGATACGCCCGGCGTCGTCATCGTCAGCGGTTTCGACGCGATCCGGCGCGAGGTGGCCCGTCGCGCGCTGAACCGGCTCATCGCCGACGGTCGGATACATCCTTCGCGCATCGAGGAAATCGTCGCCGAAACCGACGGCGAGGTGCAGACGTTCATTCTCAAGGCCGGGACCGCCGCCTGCCAGGAAGTCGAGGTTTTCGGCCTCAACGAACGGATCGTCACCCTGCTCGGTCGCCTGCATTACCGGACCAGTTACAGCCAGAACGTGCTGCGCCATTCGATCGAAGTCGCCTTTCTTTCCGGGATCATCGCCGCCGAACTCGGCCTCAACGAGAAACTGGCGCGCCGTTGCGGGCTCCTCCACGATATCGGCAAGGCCGTCGACCATGAAATCGAAGGGGGACACCCGAAAATCGGGGCCGACCTGCTCAAACGCTACAACGAACCGCCCGAGGTCGTCCATGCGGCGCTCGGGCATCACGACGACGCCCGGCATGACAATCCGTACACCGTCATCGTTTCCGCAGCCGACGCTTGCAGTGCTTCAAGACCGGGCGCACGCCGCGAGACACTTGAGCATTATGTCAAGCGGATGGAAGAACTTGAATCGCTCGCCATGGAATTCCAGGGGGTCGATCAGGCTTACGCCGTCCAGGCCGGCCGGGAAATGAGGGTTCTCATCGACGCCGCGAAGGTGAGCGATGAAGGGGCCGCCAAAACATGCCGCGATATCGTGAAAGCCCTCACTGAGCGCGTCCAGTTCCCGGGCGAAATCAAAGTGACGGTCATCCGTGAAACACGTTGCGCCGAAATCGCGAAATAAGGGAACCTCAAAAATCCAAAAGACTCCGGGAACACGGTTCCCGGCTCGTGATGCCCGTTTTTGCTCGTGGTGCGACAACATCGCCGTACCGGTGTTACCGCCCCGGTTGTGCGACGGCCGGCATCGCTTGTGTGTCGGTCGCCTCGACGCTGATTTCCTCGACGGGATCGACTCGCCGGGGAGTGATGAGGACGAACACCATCTCATCGTCGTACGTCACGCCCGGCATGGCGACCAACAGCGACATGTTTTTCGGAATGTCGATTTCCGGAATCGCGATGGCGAGGCGGTGGACGCTCGGCGACTGGAGTGAAATGCCGCCCGTCGACGATGCCCCGGCTTTCTTTTTGGCCGTGGTTTCCGGCTCTTCCTCGACCAGCCGAACGACTTGGACATCCTTGATTTTCCGGAATTCCATGTGCGCATGCAACCGGCAGGAATCGTCCTTCAGCAGCGTTCCCTGCATCGTGATGTCGATCCCTTCGTCGACGATTTGAATGACCGGCTGGTAGGCGGTCGCCGTCTCCCCTTCGACCGTCAAAACGCTCGTCACAAAAGGCGTTTGCGTACAATCCCGCACGTTGGCCGTCTGGCCGTTGAATATGGTGACTTTAGGAGCCTGGAGAATGTGCGAAACCGGTGACGACTGGAAAAGTTTCATGAATTTGAAGGCCTTCTCCTCCGCCATGAAACGGACCTGCAAGGGTATCCGCATGTCGGTCGAGACCGAACATTGGCCCGGCGTCGGCGCCGTCCCGTTGGCTTGCGACAGTGTTAGCTGCGGCACGGGAACACCGCTCCAGCACATCGCCTTGTCCGTCAGAATCCTCTTCCCGAACGCTTCCTTGGCGGCCAACAGCCGGAATTCGATTGAAATTTGAACGCTGTCGTCGTCGAGATCGACCGGCTCGGCCGATTCGGGCATCGAATACCCGGCTTGGAAACGGTTTCGGGATTCCTCGGAAATTCCCGGCGCCGGCGAAGCGTGATAAACGGCCAGCGCTTTTTGGCGGAATTTACTGATTGCCGCCCCTTCCGTTTCCGTCGGCGCCAGGCTTTTCAGGGTTTCCCGGATGGCCTGGATATTGGGAACGGGGGCCTCTTTCTTCCCGAACAGCCAGGCGGCAAAGGCCAGGGTGCAAACGAAAAACAGGCAAACGGAAAGAATGAGAATTTTGCGCATCAGGCCGCTCCTTGATTGATTTTGAATATCCCGAAGGCGAACACGACTGGGATGATACGCAAGGAGACGTTATCAATCAAGAGCAAATTGATGATGAAATACGATGAAACACAATGAAACGAGGGGAATCCCCGGCCCTACGACCAGTCGAGGCCGTAATCGAGGCTGACCGCCGAAGGCGTCAACGGACCGCCGGGGGAACCGACCGGGCCGGTTCGGTAGGCCGTGTGTCGGGACCGGTTTCCGGCTTGATTGCCGAACCGGTTGCGGAATCGGTTTTGGAACCTGTTGCGGAACCCGTCGGACTGAGAACGGCGCGGCGCAACAGGAAGAAATTCTCGCCCTGAAACTCCGTGAATTGGCCGTCGATCTTCCAAAAAACCTGGTCGGTGTTTTCGCGAAGCACTCGGAGAACACGTTCGAGACAGAGGTTTTCCAGGCAGGTATACCGCTCGTTTCCCGGGCTGATAAAGACGGAGACGCGATTGCCGATTTGACGGAAAACGGCGATTTGCCCCTGAACCGTCGCACCTTCCCGGATTTTCTTCCGCTTGACTTCCGTTTTTTCGGAGACGACCGGAAGCGTCGTGGGGGTGTCCGCCCCCGGGTTTACCGGTTCCCGCTGTGCCGTCGCCATGGAAAAAAGCAATAAAAAGACGAGGCATGAGACGGATGCCGGGCCGATGTTTTTCCGGAGCAATGCGATCATGGTCATTTTCGAGCCTTATCGGCATTTTCATTGTGGGATCGGAGCCGCGACCGTGAGGGAGCGGCTTTTNNCCGCGACCGTGAGGGAGCGGTTTTCCTGGGCGCCCGCTAATTGTCGTCGACGACCTTCGGGAGCGGGTTGATGATCATGCCGGCATTGATCCGGTCGACGCCGTAGTCCGGCTGTCGGATGATGAAATCGGAGGGAACCAAGCGGTTGACCGCCCGATCGAGCGGCAACGGAAAGCGTTCGAAAGGAACCGGGTCGAATCGGGCGACGACGATCATGTCCCGCATCCATTCGGCCATGGAAACTTCATGGTAAATCGCATTGCTGGAAAGCGGTTTAAGGTTCCACGCGAAGGGCACGTCCTGGTAGAACACCGTCCCGCTTTCATGCCACCGGAGCGTTTGCGAATCCTTGTCCATGGCGCCGATCCCCCGGAAATCGACCAGTGGAAACCGGTTGAGCGCGAGGATCGTATCGACGACCGCGACCTGGAGCGGCAAGGGGGAATTGCCCGCCGAAAGCCGGGTTTGGCAGATCAACGGAGCCCGCAGAAACACGGTCGCATGTTCCAGCGTCAAGCGTGCCTTGGATGGGGTTTCCGAAATTTTCTTCGGGGTTTCGACGACCAGGAGCGGTTTTGTCGAAGCGATGAAGGCGTTGTTGATGCTGAAATCGAGATTTCGTTCCACTTCGGTATAAAGGATACTCGCTTCGCCGCGGATGACCGTATCGTTCAAGCGAATGGAGACCACGGATTTTCCCACGGAATGGTCAACGGGATTCCCGTCGGAATACCCAACGGAATTTTCAGGAGCAGGGAGCGCGGCAGGGAATGACGGCGTTGAAACGGGATCGGAGACGCCCGGTCCCGATGCGGCATTGGGGCCNNGGCCGTGGAAGAACTCGAAATCGAGCGGGGGAACGACGCTGCGAAAAAAGGCGACCTCCTGGTGAAATGTGGCGGTCTCATTCGAGGAATCGCCGGACGTGTTTCGGATGGTCACAAGACAGCGTTCGAGCGTCAACGTCGCGGCGTCGAGAATTTCGAACAAGGTCCAACGTGAAACGGCGATTTCCTGGGGGACGCGGAATTCGACGGCGATGTTCCGGAGCAGCAACTCACCGTCCCCAATGGTAATCATGGAACGGTCGGAATAGGCGAGACCGCTTTCGCCGGGTCCGAATTTCAACGTCGGTGAAAAACCGGGCGCCGCGGTAATCGCCAGGGAACCCCCGGCAATCGTAAACGGATTGGTGAAAAGCGTTTGGTTGGTTCGCAGTTCAATCGTAACACGGCGATCTTTCGTCGCGATCGTATCGACGGCCGCCACCGCCGCTTCCAGGGTACGATAGGATTCGGAAGAGGCGCCCTCGGGATCGACGACCAGTGTCTTCCGGGAAACAACGGCCATCTCGTCCGAACGGGGATCGATAACCTTGTCCGATCGCCGGTAGGATATCGGATGAACGATCGCACGATGAATCGAAACATCGCGTCCCGTTTTCGAAGGAATGCCGCCCAATTCGAAAGAAACCGGCCTGGCACACAGGGCAAACCGCGTCGGCGTTCCCGGGTCGGGAACCCGTAACGCAAGGCGGTCATTCGTGTTACCGGGAGGAGTGTCCGTACCCAGGAGGCGTTGCAGCAGGGGAAACCTGTTCGGCGTTCCATCGATTCCAAACAACCCTGAAAGGACGGCGGGCGACGGCAGAGGGGAACCGGCTCCGCTGTCCCTCATCGGGCTTTCCCTCATCGAATTGTCGTCGGAAGCGTAATGCGCCGTCCCGGTTTTTCTTTCATCCGATGCGCCCGGTGAACCGTTCCCGGGCAAACCGTCCCGCGTCGCCGCCGGGTTTGATTCCTCTTCCGATAAAAAAGATGCGAAATCGGGCATTGCCAAATCGCCGTGGTCATAACCATCGAGGTTGAAAAGAAATGCAGCGATCACCAGCAAGACGGCGGTCGATATCCAGGGCAAATGGATGAACAACCGGGGGCTTCTGGTCGGGGGCCGCGGTACCCAAATGATCCGGCCCGGTCCCGTGGGGCGAAGGCCGAGCATTTCCGCGATGACGACAAGGGCGTCGATCAGGGTTCCCGGTGTCTGAAAACGTTGCCGCGGATCCTTGGCCATCATTTTCTGGATAAGCTGGGCAACCTCGATCGGAATTTCCGGCTGAAACTCACGAACATCGGGCGGAATATCCCCCTGGTGTTGCAACAGCTTTTGAAGCACGGTGCCTTCCGGAAAGGGTGGTCTTCCGGTCAACATGAAGAAAAACGTGCAGCCGAGCGAATAGATATCGCTGCGAATATCGGCATTCCTGGGGTCTCTCGCCTGCTCGGGGGAAATGTAGTCGAACGTCCCGAGCGTCACCCCGCTGGCCGTCAAATCCTCTTTTGTTTCCGAAGGATTGAGCAGTCTGGCAAGCCCCATGTCGATCAGTTTCGCCCTGCCTTCGTTCGTAATCAGGATATTCGAGGGTTTGACGTCACGATGAACGACGCCGTGACTTCCGGCATGAACGAGGGCGTGCGCGATCTGGATCAGGAAATTGACCGCTTGCGGCAACGGGAAAAGACCGTATTCCTCGACCAAGGTCCGTATATTCGTTCCTTCGACATATTCGAAGGCAATGAACGGGACACCGTTTTGTTCGCCCGCAAAATAAACTTGGGCGATATGTTCGTGATTGAGTCTCGCGGCACTGCGGGCTTCGTTCATGAAGCGGGCAACCACGCCGGGATCATTAACCCGTTGTCGCGGAAGGACTTTAATGGCGACTTTCCTGTCCAGCGCGGAATCGGTCGCAAGATAGACACGTCCCATCCCGCCACCGCCGATGTATTGGGTAATGACAAAATGTCCGAGAACCGTTCCCGCGGGAAGCATCCCGGCTCGAAGCGCATCTTCGGAAACCGGCACGGCGGGAGGCGTCGGAACGGCCATCGTTTCCGAGTCGGAGCCGGAACCGGGGCCGGGAACGGTTCTTTCAACAGGCGGTTCGTGCGAACGCACCGCTCCCGGATTGATGACCTCCGCAATCGAGCTGATCCGGGCGCGGATATCCGGATCGTCGGTCGTCAATGCGGTTTCTCCCGAGGAATTGGAATTTCCACGTTCCGCATCGTTCCCGATTCCCGCCCGCGCGACGACCAAACCGTTGTCGGTGACCGGCAAGTCCCGGTCTGCAAAGGAATTGCCGACATCGGCGGTCGTGATCGAGGCGGGAAACACGGACGACGATCCGGGCAGTGTCCCGGAAACACGCTTTCGATCTGCCGGAGATGTGTCCGAATCAGGGGGCAAATCGGAGGACGAATCAGGGAGCGGCGATTCCATGGGTCGGTCGTCAACGGACATGAAGAGCTTGGAACCTTCCGGAAAGTTGTTCGAAAAATTTTGGGTCAACGTCACCGTGACCGCATTTTATACCGAAGCCCGTTGAGTTGTCAATAAACACTGTCCGCCCCAGCCGATCCAGGTGCGGGCCGCATGGGCGAGTACGAGTCGCACAGGCAGCGTACAGGCAGTATGGTTTCCGATGAGTGGTTTGTCGGACGTTTTTGATGGACAACCGGGCCGTTTACAGTATAAAATAGGGCAACCGGGTCGATCTTGCGACTTGTTCCTGTTTTAATCAATTCGCGGATCGTAAGTTGTCGAAAAAAAAGACCGGGGGAATTCCGCGTGACAAACCCAATGAGGTGTTTTCATGACGAAGCCGGTCGCGTGTTTTGCCTGACGCGGCTTTGCGATACATTGCTGACCTTCAATACATTGCTGACTTTCGATATATTGCTGAATGAAGACGATCGAACATGTCCGAACCATACCTGAAAACAATGCACTTGCTGGCGCAGTCGAAGAATCGGGCCGCCTCCCGGTTGCTTGAGTCGGCAATGCGCTCTTCGCATGAGGGGATTCGGAAAAACGCCTGCCAAGAGTTCCTGTCGGGGCGAGGTTCGCGCAATTTGCTGGAATTGATTCGACAGTTCGATACGCTGGATGAAAAAACCGTCGAGATGCTTTCGGAAAACGGCGACAGGCTGATCGGGGCCGTCCGCATGGCCATCCTCAGCGATGACGAGCACCTCCAGCGCAACGGTTTTCGGGCGATCTTGACGCTCAATATCCTGGAAGCGATCCCGGCCATGCTTTCGATCCTTTATGAACGCCAATCGGTTCTCCCGGCGGATTCTCCGCTCCCGGAAACCATTTTGGCGATGACCGATCGTTTGCTCAAAATGATTGAAGAACGCAAACGTCGCCAATACATCAACTCCGTGGTCCTCACCGAAACGGCCCGCATCCTGAGCGCCTTGCTGAAAACATTTCGAAGAAACGATTCAACGGTTGCCCTCCAGGTTTATATTGCGATCTACCCTCATATTCTGGGAAGGGAACCCGTTTTGGACGATCTCCTTGAAAACCGGACCCATCCCGCTTTTCCGGGCATCCATCGGCTGCTTCTCCAATCCAACGACCGGCGAATCCCGGATTTTATCTGGTATTGTCTCGGCGAGGTCGATCCCCCGGGCGTCGTCATGCAAATCGTCGCCAAAAGGCATGACATTCATTTTCTCGAAGCGCTTTTCGAAAAGCTCGACAAGGACGTTTCCAAGGAAACGCAGGACAATCTCGGCAAGGTCGGCCCCGTCGAATGGTTTTCCGAAATCCGTGTCATCCTCGACCAGTTGGATGAAAGTTATCAGCCCGGTTTCGTCAGCTTCATTCGTTTCATCAGGATGGATGAGAACCAGCGGATATCGCTTTATTCCCACATCCTGCATTACGGCAAGCCGGCCGGGCGGCGGCAGGTGTTGGAATACTTGGACAAAACGCCCGGCGACAGGACCGATGCGATCATCCTCCAGGCTGCCGAAGACGGCGACCCGGGAGTTCAATCAAGCGCGTTGACGCAGATCCGGGCGAGAGATATTCCCAGGGCGACCTTCCATATTCTCCAGCATATCGACAGCCCGCACGAAATGGTCCGGGATACCGTGCAGAAATTATTGCCGGAATTCCGCATCAACCGTTTCATCGACTCGTTCGACCAGTTCAACGAGTCCCAGCGGCGCAGTTCGGCCAAACTGATCCGAAAGGTCGATCCTCAATTCGTTCACGGACTGACGGAAATCCTCAACGACGGCACCCCGCTGAAAAAGGCCAAAGCGCTCCTTTGCGTCGAGTATGCCGAGAGCGTTTACCTTTTCGAAGACCCGCTTTGTTCCATCCTCCTTTCCGATGAGAATCCATCCCTGAGGGCGAAGGCCGCCGAACTGCTCGCCTCGGGAAAACGCGAGGTGAGCCGCAATTCGCTCGTGCAATCGTTCCATCGCGACCCGAATCCGGAGGTGCGCGGCGCCGCGAAATCCAGCCTGGAAAAGCGGCCTGCGTCCTGGGAATCGAAATAACCTTACTGATCTGTGAATAAAATTNNACCAAAGCGCGACCGTGCCGAAATATTCGAACAGATGATACAGGCACCACACGCCGGCAAGCAGGGCGAGTATCGCATTGATCGACGAACGGTTCTCGAAAAACGACGGTTCGAACATATCCCGGCGGCCCATCATCGCCGGGACCAGAAACGGGATCGCCAGGAGAATCAGCGGAGCGATGCAAAAACAGCAGATGCAGAAAAACTTCCGGTTACGGCTCCTGTCGATCAGGCTCNNGCGTCAACAAACGCAACACGCCCATCAGCCGGGGCGCGGCGACGATCAGGGCGATGGTCCGGCCGATCGCGGCATTCGATTCGCCCCGGCAAAGATCGCGAACCAGGTAGATGATCAACGCCGTGCTCACAAGACCGTTGCCGATCCCCCAGGCAAAGGCGTTCATGTAAAAGCTGCGCCGGGCGGCACGCCTTTCACGGACCGATATACTGTAAACGGCCTGAANNGCGGCGCCGAAGGAAGCCGCGCTGTATTGTCCACCCTACGGCGCGCGGGGACGGCTCGACCGACGGGTCAAAATTTATTCGCGGGTCTATATACTGTAAACGGCCTGAAACTGTTCCCGCGAACAATCGCCTGCCGCTCGAACGATTCGTTTAAGCACTTGTCTGAACAGACGTTAAAAGCGAGTGAGTGCGGCGGGCAGACCTGACCAAATGTGCGTTTTCATCGCGTTTCCAGTATATTGTGCTGATTAAAAAGATTAACGCAGCAGCGCCCGTGCGGAACGTAGTGAAGCTAAGCAAGCTGCGATCCCGCGCCGGGGCGGTCGAAGAGACCGGCCTGGTTTTTTCGCGCAGGCCAATAAATGCGGGGACGCATTTCCCGTAACGGCGGCATCTTTTGGTCTCCACGAAAAAATTGAACCGATGTTCGCGCCGTTTTCTCGCGGATCCACCGCTTCCTTCGGCTTCGCCCGGGCGCAGCTCGTTCACATTTTCGGCGGTGTACGGTTGTTTCGGAAAAAACGCCATGTTCACCGTACGGATTGGATCGGTTCGACATGAACGAAAACGTCGATCACGTCGTTCAGTTCGCTCGATAATCCCGTTTTAATCCGGTGCGAAAGCGTATGCGCCTCGTAAACCGTCATGTTCGGATCGACCTGGATGTGTACTTCGACCGCCAGTCCGGTCGGCCCCAAACGCCGGGTCCGTAATTTGTGCAGGTCGCGTATCTCGGGAAAGGAACGGATCAAACGGGCAATCGTTTCACATTCTTCGCGCGAAGCTCCGGCATCGAGCAGGGCCGCGAACGTCGGCTGGATGATTTCCCATGCGGCGTAAATGATCATCAGGGCGACGACGACGGTGCCGACCGGATCGAGGAAGGCGTAGTTGTCGCCGAGCATCAAACAGGCTCCGACCGCGATGGCCGCCGGGATCGAACTGAGGGCGTCGCTCCGGTGATGCCAGGCGTTGGCGATGACGGCCGAGGATTTGATTCGCGTTCCCGTTTGTGCCGTGATCCGGTAGAGATATTCCTTGACGACGATGGAAACCAGGGCCGCCACGAGGGGCAACCAGGTCGGAGGCGCCGTTTCCTTGCCGTGCATCATGGCGAACACCGTGAGAACGGCTTCATGCACCAGGCCGAAAGAAACCAGGATCAGGGCGACACCGATCAGCAATGTCACGAGCGTCTCGATTTTCGCGTGGCCGTGCGGATGCACCTCGTCGGCAGGTCGTCCCCAGAATCGCGATCCGATCAAAATGGCGGCGTCGGTCAACAAATCGGACAACGAATGGACCGCGTCGGCGACGAGAACGGAACTATGTCCCAGGATACCCGCCGCGAATTTCAATCCGGTAAGCAGGACATTGACCCAGAACCCGATCCAGGTGATCCGACGGACTTTCCGGAGGTTTTCCACGGTCTCGTCCCGCTGCGCGTATTCGCCCGTGTTCATGGTGCCGTTTTTCATCATGCCTTTCACCATGCCTTGAAAAAACACCGCCCGGTGTGGGTATGCTGAAAGCGGTTATACTGAAAACAATTGCAATTTCCCG
>DOMV01000112.1:10982-11933 GCA_003509805.1 Planctomycetaceae bacterium | reverse complement strand
ACGCAATTGCATCAAAGCGTCGATGGTTGCTTTGACGACATTCGTCGGATTCGCCGTCCCGAAACTTTTCGTAAGAATATCGGCGATTCCGGCCGCCTCGCAAACGGCACGAACGGTCGCCCCGGCGATGACGCCGGTTCCCGGGCTGGCGGGAACGAGAACGACACGGGCGGCGCCGAAACGACCGACCACTTCATGAGGAATCGTATTATCGGCCAGCTCGACCGACTTCATTTTTCGCGTTCCGTCCTTGATCGCCTTATCGACGGCCGGAGGAACCTCATTCGCCTTTCCATGTCCCCATGCAACTTTTCCTTTACCGTCTCCAACGACGACGAGCGCGGAAAAGCTGAAACGGCGGCCNNTACAACGGCGAATTTTGACGACTTTGTCGATCAGTCCGCCATCCTGATGTGTTGTATCGTTCGACATCTTATATCCCGGGTATTCGTAATGTCCGCATAAGTGTTCTCGGGAAAAAATCCCGTATCGGTCGACAGCGCAGTGCGGAATTCTGCGTTCAAAACCGTTGCGATCCCTAAACGGGGAGCGTCATTTCTTTTTCGATCCGCCCCCCTGGGAAGCCTTTTTCTTTTCACCGGTCGCCGGTTTTGCCGACGTTTTTTTCGAGCCGGTTCCTTTTTTCGCAGCCTTCGCCTCAAGTTCCGCCGCATCGGGCATGGGACCGATATCCAGCCCGTTTTGCCGGGCGGAGTCGGCCAAGCTCTTCAGACGACCATGATATTTGAAGCCGTTACGATCAAAAGCGACCTGAAGGACTCCCGCCTCGACCGCCTTTTTCGCGAGTACCTCGCCGATTTTGGCAGCCGCGTCGCAGTTGCCGCCGTTGGCGATCACTTCTTTCAACTCTTTGTCGCCTGTTCCGGCCGAACAAAGCGTCTTACCGGCCGTGTCATCGACAATTTGAGCATAAATATGCTTGTTACTGCG
>DOMV01000112.1:4802-10932 GCA_003509805.1 Planctomycetaceae bacterium | reverse complement strand
AGCTTCTTGAACTTTTTCACGGCTGCTCGAAATTTGCTAAAATATGTGTATCGAAAAAAACACCGACAAACTTTTCGAAGTTTACTCGGAACCGTCCGCGGTACACGGACAACTGGAAAACCATCCGGTTTTTCCGAAGCCGACTCCTGGGAAACTCCCCTCTGGAAAAAATACTGTCCACGGGCATACCGCAAACGGCCTGAAACGGTTCCCGCAAACAACCGCCTGTCGCTCGATCGGAACGTGCAACAAGCTATTTACAAACGTCTTATGGCGAGTAATCGCAACAAGCAGCCTTCACCAAACAACCAATTTTGCCGCGTTTCCAGTATAAAACGGATGGAGCGAACGGAAAACCAACGGAAAACCACGGCTCCGGTACAAACTATTTCTTCGTAGCGGCTTTACTTTCCTTGCGTCTGACGACTTCCCCTTCATACTTGATTCCTTTTCCCAAGTACGGTTCCGCCTTTCGGATCGCCCGGACTTCGGCGGCAAACATGCCGACCTGCTGTTTGTCGATTCCCTTGACCACCAAATGCTGCTGGTCGGTCGCCGCCACCTGCAACCCCTCCGGGATGGGCTTTTGAATTTCATTGGCAAAGCCGGCGCGAACCTGGAGAACTTTTCCTTGGACGGCGAAAAGATAGCCCGTACCGAAAATCTCCAGTTTTTTCTCGTAGCCGGTGGTAACGCCGACAATCATGTTGCGGACCAAAGCCCAGTAAAGCCCGTGCATCGCCTTGGCAAGCCGGGAACCGGTGGCATTGGTGACGACAATCGACGACGACGCGGTATCATAATCAATCGCAACCTCCGGCTCATACGCCTGTCGAAGTTTCCCCAAGGGCCCTTCCACGGATACGACACCGTCGGCAATAGTGATCTTCACGCCGGCAGGAACGGCTATCGGCTTTTTTCCAAGTCTTGACATGGGTAGGAACGGATGTTAATGAAAAGGAACGAGAGAATACCCGGCGACGGAAAAAGAGCGTATATCACCAGATTTCACACAGGACCTCGCCGCCGACATTGTTTTGCAAGGCTTCACGATCACTGAAAAGACCGCGGTTGGTACTCAGGATACGGATTCCAAGTCCCCCGAGGACGGGCTTGAAATCGGCTTTTCCAAAATAGACGCGGCAACCGGGTTTGCTGACTTTTTTAATGTGCCGGATAACACATTCGCCGTTGACCCCGTATTTGAGCTGAAGCCGCAACGTGGAAACAGGCTCGCCGGGAACGACTTCCCAATCCCAGATATATCCTTCCCGTTTAAGAACCTCGGCAACTCCCTTCTTGAGTTTTGAAAGGGGCATTTCCACGAAATTATGCTCGACGCGTACGGCATTGCGAATCCGTGTCAACATGTCGGCAATCGGATCAGTCATCATGGCGGGTTACAAATTGTTAGGTGGTCAGTGGTTAGACGTCTCACGATTCCATTGAAAAACCGTCCGCTCGAAACGCTCTACACTGCCCACGAAATGTCGGAAAAAAGTGATGGGCCCGCGAAAAAACTTTGACTCGTCGGTCAAACCGCCCCTGCACGCCGCACGGTTGAAACACCGCGAGGCTTCCCTCGGCGCCTCCACGTTCAAATTTTATTCACAGATCGGCAATTTTGTCTTTTGAAAACGAAACACGCAACGATTCACCGGACATCACCAGCTCGATTTCTTGACGCCGGGAATCATGCCCTGATTGGCCAAAACAAGAAAACAAATACGGCAAATCCCAAACTTGCGGTAAACAGCCCGCGGACGCCCGCAGATACGGCAACGGTTCTCCCGACGCGAAGAAAATTTCGGCGTCGAAACGGCTTTCAACCTCTTAGCTTTACTGGCCATGTTAATCAGGTAATTTTGATGTATGGATTGAAACTCGAAATACAGGAGGGTCTAGGATTTTTTCTTTTCGTCCATCGCCCGGAAAGGCATCCCGAATTGCCGGAGCATTTCCCGCGCTTCATCGTTGCTGTCGACGTTGGTGACGAATGTGATATTCATCCCCTGGCTTTTCGTGTATTTATCCGGATTCAGTTCCGGAAAAACGAGAAACTCACTCAACCCGAGGTTGTAATTTCCATGCCCGTCGAAACTCATCGGATTGAGCCCTCGAAAGTCGCGGACACGGGGCAGGACGATCGAGATCAGGCGATCCATGAATTCGTACATCCGCTGGCC
The DNA here is from genome assembly GCA_003509805.1 of Planctomycetaceae bacterium. Taxonomy (GTDB): domain Bacteria; phylum Planctomycetota; class Planctomycetia; order Pirellulales; family Thermoguttaceae; genus UBA8133. The sequence goes on along the minus strand of DOMV01000112.1, from coordinate 8,746 downwards.
GCGAAGCGTCACCATACAACCGATATTCATTCCGAGGCGGAGCCGGAAACCCGCGATCGATTTTCGCGCTTGGGTAATCACCGGTTTCTGGCCGGTGATTTGCGCCAACACGTCCATCGCCTCTTCGAGATATTTCTTCTCGTTGATCGCACTGCCGACGCCCATGTTGACGACGATCTTTTCCAGCTTCGGAAGCGACATCACGTTTTTCCGGCCGAGTGAAGTCGCAAGCGCCGGACGGATTCGCTTTTTGTATTGTTCGAGAAGACGTGGTTCCATTTGTTCGTAAAATATCTTGACGGGTGACGGTTGGTGTAGTGCTCTCCGCGAAAAATTCGAACCCTGGCATCCGGCTCAACATGCGCGGTTCCGGGGCTTTTCATCGCCGCTCTCCCAAAACACCGTGCTCCGGAAGTCCCTCGGCTCCATGTCTATACGGCGTACAGTATTCCCGATATTGCGTTTGAAAACGAAAGGTGACACCTGTCCGGCGTCACTTTTTCCTGGCGGGAGAAATCTGGCTGATTTTTGCCCCGCATTTTTTACAAACGCGGAATTTCGCACCGTTTTCTTCGAACCTTGCGCCGACCCTGGTCGGTTTGGAGCAAGACGGACAAACGACCTGGACATTTCCCATCGCCATGGGCATTTCCTTCGTCAGACGACCTCCCTGCGGGTTGCGACGACTTCTCCGGACATGCTTATGGACGACATTGACGCCTTCGACGACCACGGTACCTTTTTCACGATCCACCGCAACCACCCGGGCACGTTCACCCCGGTCGGCACCGGTACGGATCAAAACGACATCATCTTTGTTTACACGCATCAGACCACCTCGCTGGCGAGAGAAATAATTTTAATAAATCCTTCTTCGCGGAGTTCGCGGGCGACGGCGCCGAAAATGCGTGTGCCCTTCGGGTTCTTATCGTTATCGATCAAGACCGCGGCGTTGGAATCGAATTTCACATAACTGCCGTCCTCGCGTCGCGTCGGGTACTTCGTACGCACGATCACGGCACGAATGACGGAACCTTTTTTCACGTTGCTTCCCGGAATCACGCTGCGGACGGAACACACGATGATATCACCGACTCCCGCCGTCCTGCGATGGGTCCCGCCAAGCACTTTGATGCACATCAATTCTTTGGCGCCGGTGTTGTCCGCAACACCCAGCTTTGTCTGCATCTGAATCATGGTTATTCTGAAACGTCTAAAAGTGTTTTCTACCGAAGCCGGCCCCGTTCTCCGTCCGGACGCCCATGTTCCTTACCGCCTGTTTCGCCTCCGGCGGGCATACTCCCGAGCCGCCGCCTCCGTAAAACTCCAATGGCCTTTGGTACAACAGCCGCTGGTACAACGACCTCTGGTATCTTATCGAAACCGTACTGATTGCGACCGAAAAATCACTCCGCCTTCTCGGCCTTCTCTTTCGAGGCCGCCCGGAGCGCCGCCACGTCAATCGTGTTGGCCTTGGTGACGATACTCACGAGATTCCAGCGCTTCAAGTGCGACATGGGCCTGCATTCAACAATCTCCACCGTATCACCGATCGAAGATTCGTTGTTCTCGTCATGGACGTAACAAACCGTCCTGCGGCGAACGATTTTGCCGTATTTCGGATACTTTACCAGTCGGGAAACCTCGACGCGGCGTGTCTTTTTCATTTTGTCGCTGGTAACGACTCCAACAATTTGCTTTTTCGGCATCTTTCAACCTGAATTAATTTTGATTTTCCTGATTGGCCTTGCTCTTTTGGGCCTTAATCGTAAGAATTTTCGCGATAATCTTCTTGTTCTTGCGCAACTCGCTCGGAGAGTCCAAACGTTCCATGCGGGACTGCAAACGCAGACGAAAAAGCGTGTCTTTCGCGTCTTTAAGCTGCGCTTCCAGTTGGTCGGGACTCATGTCGCGTAATTCGGAGACTTTCATGATCTTATTTCAAATGTCAAACGTTATATCAAAGCCGGTTGAGTCGTTGATAAACATAGCCCGTTTGGTCCACCCGTTTACCCTCCGTGCAGTGTTGTTTTTCGAGGGTGGGCTTTTCGAAAGTCGGCTTCGGGAAATTTCAATGATTTTCAGTATACGATACCGTAAACGGCACGACAACCCTCCCGCACACTACCGCCTGCCGGCCGAACGATCCGCGTAAATACTTGTACTAACAAAAGTTGGTGCGATTGAGTGCGGCAGGCAAACTTGGCCGAATGTCCGTTTTCATCGCATTTCCGGTATACAACGAACGAAACCGGGACACAGGCCGAAATCACATCGGCTTCCGCTTGACCAAACGACACTTTACCGGTATCTTGTGCGCCAAACGGTTGAAACACAACTTTGCCGTCTCCTCGGGAACACCGCCGATCTCATACATGATCGTTCCCGGTTTGACGACGGCGGCCCAATACTCCGGCTCCCCCTTGCCTTTTCCCATGCGTGTTTCAAGGGGAATCGAGGTCACGGATTTATGGGGAAACACGCGGATGTACAAACGTCCTTCCGTTCGCAGGTACTGCTGGGCCGCGATACGTCCCGCTTCAATGGTCGCCGCACTGATCCAACCGCCCTGGAGCACCTGAAGCCCGTAATCACCGAAGACCACCGTATTGCCACGGGTCGCTTCCCCCTTAATGCGCCCGCGTTGGATCTTGCGGTGCTTGACTCGTTTCGGCATTCTGGCCATAATACGCCTCGAAAATCCTAAATAGCTTTATTGATTCTATACCGATGGCGAACCCGATTTCCGGACACCTTATCCGCCCGAACACGATCGGTATCGTTGCCCGTCGGCAGGTTACACAAATGTCGGCTTCCTGTAGTCTTATCCCGTTCCCGGTATAACAACCCGATCAATCTCCCCGAGCCGTCAAACGAAAACGACCCCTTTCTACTTGCGATAAGCCTTCCGTCCCGTCCGTGCCGGCTTCGGCGTCGCCGTGATATCCGTCGCTTCGTCGTTATACTCACCCTGATTGACCCAGACCTGAATCCCGATATGTCCTTGGGCGATTTTAGCTTCCGCGAAACCGTAATCGATTTTCGCTCTCAAGGTGGAAAGCGGGATCGAACCGGCGATTTGTTTCTCACATCGGGCCATTTCCGCCCCGCCGAGGCGCCCGGAAAGTTGAATTTTTATTCCTTTGGCCCCCGCCTCCATCGTCATTTCCATCGCCTTTTTCATCGTACGGCGAAAGCTGGCCCGCTTCATCAATTGTTCACCGATATCTTCGGCTATCAGTTGGGCGACGATTTCCGGACGCGTGATTTCCTCGATTTTCAAATTGATGCGACGACCGGTCAATTTCTGCAAATCATCTTGCAACTCTTCGACACGATCTCCTTTACGACCGATCAGCAAACCAGGGCGCGCCGAGAAAAGGATGACACGGACTTCATCGCGTGTCCGCTCGATTTCTATTTTCGCGATTGCCGGATAAAACGGCCGACCGACCTGATCTTTGCGCTTTTTGATGAAATCGCGAATCTTCCTATCTTCGACAAGCAGATCGGCAAAGTCTTTTTTACCGGCATACCAGCGACTTTTCCAATCTTCCATAATTCCCGTGCGAAACGCAACCGGATTGACTTTCTGTCCCATTTTGAATTCTGCTGATGAGTAACTATACTGGAAACGCGATGAAAACGAACATTTGNNTCACTCGCCCTTAACTTCTGTTTGTGCAACAACATAAACGGCTTGAAAGTCGGCTGACATTTTCGTTTGACCTACCCGTTTTATTCGCGGAAAACAGGATTCCCAAAACGCGGTTCCGGGAAATTTTCAACGGTCCTCAGGGCGACGACTTTTTCAGCACGAAAGAAGATCAACCGACTTCAATGCTGATATGCGCCGAGCGTTTCCGGTAGACCATCGAAGAGCCGCGGGCTTTGGGACGCCAACGCCGCTGCACCGGGCCCGAATCGACGCGCACATCAAGGAT
>DOMV01000112.1:0-4732 GCA_003509805.1 Planctomycetaceae bacterium | reverse complement strand
GCTTCATCGGCGAATTTTCCGCGAATCAAATCGGCAAGAGCCCGCACTTTTCTCGCGCTGATTTGAGCATAACGATGAACCGCCTTAAATGTTTTACCGGGAGCCATTGCGTATACCGTAACCTGATTTCAATGAATACAAACTTTCGACCAACCACGAGCCAAAACGCGTCGAAAAACTCCGCGAAACAATTACTTCTTCCCTTTCCCGCCGTGACTTCGAAACGTCCGGGTCGGAGCGAATTCGCCCAGCTTGTGGCCGACCATTTCCTCCGTCACGAAGACTTTCATGTGAACCTTGCCGTTATGGACGAGAAAAGTGTGACCGACGAACTGGGGGACGATCGTACACGCCCGCGCCCAAGTCTTGATGGGGTCTTTTTTATTGAGTTCGTCCAATTTCTCGACCTTTGCATACAACTTGGCGTCGACGAAAGGCCCTTTTTTCAATGATCTCGACATGACAATACGTGTTGATTACAAATGATTCGAAAATCTCCCGCCATGAACGGTTTTATACCAAAGCCAAGCCCGTTTCGCAGTCTGTACCGCCTGATTATACTGGAAACGCGACGAACACGAACAGTTGGCCAAGTCCGCCTGCCGCACTCACTCGCCTTTAACTTCTGTTTGTGCAATAACATAAACGGCTCGTTCGAGCGGCAGGCGATTGTGTGCGGGAACAGTTGCAGGCCGTTTACGGTATACCTTTCAGGAAAACAAGCTGCCGCAAAGTCGGCTTCGGGAAAAGTCAACGATGCCCGACATCCAACTTCAGGAAAGTTTCAGGACGCCATAGCGTTTACTGCGACGTCGCCGAACGATGGCGTGATTCGTCGGCTTCCGTTTCTTACGCGTCGAAGTACCTTTAGTCGGTTTCCCGGTCGGCGTCACGGGATGACGCCCTCCCTTGGTACGGCCCTCACCGCCCCCGTGCGGATGGTCGATCGGATTCATCGCCGTTCCGCGAACATGGGGTCGTTTACCGAGCCAGCGATTCCGACCGGCTTTCCCGATCGTAATATTCATGTGTTCGGCATTCCCCACCGACCCGATAACGGCACGGCAGGAAACCGGGACACGGCGAACTTCACCGCTCGGCATATTCAACTGCGCCCAACCGGAATCTCTTGCAACCAACGTCGCCTTCGCGCCCGCCGTCCGGCAAAGCACGGCACCGCGACCTGGCTGCAACTCGATATTGTGAATTTGTGAACCCGTCGGAATTTCGCTCATCGGGAGACAATTACCCAAGACGGGAGGCGCCCCGGGCCCGCTCATGACCGTAACACCAACCTTGAGTCCCTCGGGCCAAATAATATACCGTTTCTCGCCATCCTCGTAATGCAAGAGAGCGATTCGCGCCGACCGATTCGGATCGTACTGAACTTCGGCAACACGCGCCGCAACGCCGTCTTTGTTGCGCCGAAAGTCGATCAGCCGATATTTTTTCTTATGACCGCCGCCCAAATGCCTTACAGTGATCACACCGTGGTGGTTTCGACCGCTCGAACGCTTTTTCGATCGCAGCAGGGCTTTCACGGGCGTCGCGTCTTTCGTCAACTCCTTAAAGTCGCTGACGCTCATATTACGACGGCCTGCGGTATTTGATTTGTATTTACGAACACCCATTGATATCCTCGTTGATCTTCTCGCGAACGATGAGCAACACGCTCGACGCCCGTTTCATTCCAACCGTCGCCGTGCCCTAGAAGTAATTGATCCGGCTATCGGGATGCAACTTAACCATCGCTTTTTTCCAGGACTTGAGTTTTCCCGTGACATGACGCATACGCCGGGTCTTGCCCTGTCGGTTCTGTACCTTGACTTCAAGGACCTTGACATCGAACAAATGCTCGACAGCTTCCCGAATCATCCCCTTATTGGCGAGCGGATTGACTTCGAAAGAATAAACGTTGTTTTTTTCGGCGAAATGAAATCCTTTTTCCGTAACGATGGGTCGTAAAACAACCTGGTACGGCTCCAATTTCAACTTCGTCTGCGTCCTGTCTTTCTGCTTCGGCATGACTGACTCCGGATTCTATACCGAGGCCGGTTGAATTTTCCGTTTGATCCGCCCCATTCACGAAAACAACATTCGGTTTTGGAAAACAGGGCATTCCCGGAAATCGGCTTCGGGCAACTTCAATAACTTACCGCATGATCGGTTTCAGGTTGATAACGGACGTTTACAAGCCTCGCGTTGAAAACATCCGACGCAAAGAACCTCGTTTCCGTTATTTTTTCACTCCGGCGACGAAAACATCCATCGCCGCCTTGGTCATCAAAAGGCGTTTCGGTCGCAGGATTTCATATGCATTCAATTCGTTGACCGGCAAAATACGAACGCCTTCGATATTTCTCGCGCTCTTATACGTGTTGACGTTATATGTCTCGACGGCGATGAGAAGCGTACCCTTGACTTTCAGGGCTGCGAGGATTGTCGCCATTTCTTTGGTTTTCGGGGCGTTCATGACAATCTCGTCGATAAGCACCACCTGATCGTCATTCAATTTACTCGCCAAGGCCATTCGCGTCGCCGCCTGAAGCGCCTTACGCGGCAAACGATAAAACCAATCCCGGGGCCTTTTGGCGAAAATATGCCCACCGCCCCGACGAACACCACTCCGACGATGGCCGGCACGGGCATTTCCCGTCCCTTTCTGCCGGTACATTTTCTTTTTCGCACCCGCCACTTCCGTCCGCGTTTTCGTCTTGGCGGAACCTTGGCGAAGATTGCTTTGATACATGACGACCGCATCGTGGAGCAACTGCTTCGTAATTCGCGGTGCGATCACATTCGCGTCAACTTCGTACGTCGCCACTTCGACGCCGGATTTATTATAAACAGGAAGACTGGCCATGATACTGTGCTCTACTGTAATTGCTGTCGTGCCCTCAATCGACCCGGAGGAGGAATTTTATCGCTACCCCGACGCCGGCTTATTCCTGCGTCTGCGCCACCCCGATTTTCAAACGCCACTTGTTTTCTTTGGGAGCCGGGAGCATATTCGTCGGCCTAATCGTCACATAGCCGCCGTTCGGTCCCGGGACGGCCCCCCGAATCACCAACAGATTATTCTCCTTGTCCACCATGACGATTTTCTGATTGCGAACGGTAACCGTTTCGTTTCCAAGTTGACCCGGCATCCGCTTGCCTTTCATCGTACGGCTCGGATAAGCACTGCAACCAGTGCCGCCGAGGTGACGGTGACACTTTTTCACGCCGTGCGAAGCGCGTTGCCCGGCAAAATTGTGGCGTTTCATTCCTCCCGCATAGCCGGCGCCTTTGCTGGTCGCGGTGACATCGACGGCAACCGCTTCTTCAAGGACTTCGACCGTCAATTCCTGCCCGACCGTGAAATCGGCGGTCGGAATACGAAATTCGCGAATGAATTTTTTGGGTTCACAACCCGCTTTCGGAGCAGGTTCGGCACCCGCGGCAACCAGAGCCTTGCGCCGCTTACTGTCAATGGCGGCAACATGCCCGCGTTCGCTTTTAGCGGCCCTCGAACGGGCCTTGTCGAGAAAACCGACCTGAACCGCCTCGTATCCGTCCTTATCGACATTCTTCAACTGCAAAACATTGCACGGGCCCGCCTGAATCACGGTGACGGGGATCACCTCCCCTTTTTCCGTGTAAAGCTGCGTGGCCCCGACTTTTTGTCCTAGAATTCCGATACCCATGACTCTCATTTCTGAAACGACGGTTCACGCCAACCTGATGACAATCCACTCCAAACCCGACAACTCACAAAACGCGACAATCCGTTTTCCGGGCGCGGGACAAGCCCCGCCGTCCACGAAAAACAACGAGGCTCATTTATTACCGGTGGCCTTGATCTTGATATCGACACCCGCAGGCAGATTGAGCTTGTTCAGCTCATCAATCGTGCGCGCCGTCGCGTGAACGATGTCAATGACTCTTTTATGCGTTCGAATCTCAAACTGCTGACGCGCCTTTTTATCGACGTGCGGAGAAGAAAGAACGGTATAACGTTCGACCCGGGTGGGAAGCGGAATCGGACCACGAACGACGGAACCGGTACGCTTGGCCGTGTCCACGATCTCACTGGCGCTCTGATCGAGAATGGTATGATCAAAGGCTTCCATCCGAATGCGAATGACTTCGTTAATTCCCGTCACGGTCTCTCTCCGGTTTCCTGTGTCGATTCCAAGTTGTCAAGCAACACGCTTCCACCCGACGCCCGCGGTGTCTGCACGGTGACAGTCTACCGTGCGGCACGGAGCGCCAATCGGGAAGCCAACAGTCTAATCGCCCTTCCATGCATTGTCAAGGGCCCGCCTTGGACGGAATCCTGATTTTTTTGCTCTTTCGCCCCTTTACTCTTCCGCCGAAGAATCGGGAAGAAAAACCGGAAGCGTGCGCCGTCCGGCACGGTGTTATTGCGCCGTCCGGCGAAGGATCGCCGACGAAACACCATGCGGCAAGATTCCCAAAGCGATAGGTCTGAAGCAGTATATCCCGCGATCCGTCCGACGCAATCCCCCCCCTCTCATGAAAACCACGGCTTTGAAACTTTTTGGGAATCGCGCCGCAACCATCGGTCAACCGTCCATTTACCGAATTTCGAATTACCGAATTTCGAAGAAAGCGGGCGACTGCGCCGCCCAGGCGCGATGTTGTTGCGCCGCCCCGGGTCGCCGCTGTATACTGGAAACGCGATGAAAACGGACATTGGGTCCCGTCTGCCTGCAGCACCCAATTGTCC
>DOMV01000109.1 GCA_003509805.1 Planctomycetaceae bacterium | reverse complement strand
CCGTCGGCGATTTCAGCCCGGATACGATTGATCAAATCAAACCGGATGCCGGAGCCGGCCGAGGATTCGGAATTTTCGACGACCGCCGTACTAGCCTCACGAGCCGCCTGGGAAATTTGAACTTCATCCTGAATCGACATACCCTGTCGATTGGTTTCCGCAGCAGGAGCAGCCGTCGCGCCTGCGCGGTGCGGACCGGCAAGCGATTGGGCGGAATGAAGCGATTGAATGCCGTAAATACTCATGGTTCAACTCCTTGGGAAATCCTTTCCGTTCTCGTCTATGGGATGCACTTTGTCTTTCATGTTTCGACCGTCCGGAACGGCGTCGGGCGTCCTCATGTCTACACCGGAAACGCGATGAAAACGAACATTTTGGTCAAGTCTGCCTGCCGCACACAATCTCCTCTAACTTCTGTTTGTATAATGACATAAACGGATCGTTCGGGCGGCAGGCGATTATTCGCGGGAGGATTGTCAGGCCGTTTACGGTATAATACGCCGGAAAGTCGAATGTGTTCGTCGCAATCTGAAATATTTTTTTAAGGATTCGCGAGCAACACAATATACACCGCGAAGTGAGCCTACTTCTGCCTTTTCCCCTTATTTCATGCGGTTTCTCAATAGTTTATCGATCCTCGTTCATGCCAATCGATTCAAGGCCCATCCTTTGCGCAATTGACAGACTCTTCGAAAAAAGCAGGGGGGCGATTCTCCCTCAGCACCGCAACCGTCCCAATTTTCCGTCCAAAGGTCAATCGACACGCGTTATGTCCGACACCCGTTATACCGAAGCCGGTTGAGTTTTTCAACCAACCGCTTATCTTTATCTGCCCCTCGGAAAGTATCGTTGTCCGGTGGCCAGCTCTCGAATCGTCGGCTTCGGGAAATTCCAACCGCCTTCAGCATACCAAACATCCATGCCAAGCCCAGAGAGGCATTATGCCAATTTTTCCGCGTTTTTCCAATGCGAGTTTTTCACTTTTGCTTGTTTTCATCCATGTTTTCGAAAAAAAATACGATAGTAGTACCAAGTGACACTTGCAAACGGCGGCACAGCATGTTAAAATGGATGATGTGGATAGGATGCTTCACGCCGGAAGGTTAAAGCGTTTCCTTCGATTTGTTTGATTGACGATGTGGAATGTCATGATGGGAGGGTTTCCATGGATACATTGATCTCCAGTGCTTTGGCGCAACAACAAAGCCAGGTGCAGATGCAGGTTCAAATGTCCGTGCTGAAAACGAGCATGAACAGCCAAAAAATGATGGGGGAACTTGCCATCGGGCTGCTTGAGGCTGCGACGCAACCGGTTGGAAAATCGGTCGATAGCGGAAAACTGTTCGACGTTTACGCGTGAGCCGTCTTCGGTATGCCGGCCGAATAGCATTGGGAAGGCGATACACGGATGATCGATCAGGTACGGTTGGAATCCGCACTTCGGCGGGCACGGGGCGGGCTTTTCAGACATTGGGACAACCGGGGATTTTGGAAAAGCGGTCTTTCCGCTTCCGCTCTTTCGACCGCGACGGCCGTAAGTGCTTTTTCGTTGGTATATAAGCACCTCTTAAACGGCGGGATGGATTCGGAGTCTGCATGCCGTCGTAGTACCCATTCCCTGTCCGATGAGGAGCTTGCCGCGATGAAATCGTTGGTCGTCCGTGCCGACGATTGGTTGGTTGACCGACAAAATGAAGACGGAGGCTGGGGAGATACCGATCGAAGCCGGTCGAATATCGCCACCACGGTGCTTGTCAAATCCGCACTCCTTCTCGCAAACTACGTATACGACAACGGTAATGTCGATATCTCGTTGAACGGGCCCGGCGGCGCGGATCCGCAACGCCGCGGCTCACCGGGATCCCATCGCCGTTCTTCGCCCTACCATGATTCGATCGTTGCCGGTTGGAGCATGGACACGCTTGCCAAAACCGATCTTTACATTCGGCGTCACGGCGGAATTGACGGTATCAAAAAACGTTATGGCGAAGATCAAACGTTTTCCGCCCCGATCCTGACCAATGCGGCGCTTGCCGGATTCGTCCCTTGGAGCGAAGTACCGGTTTTGCCTTTCGAACTGGCATCGTTTCCCCAGGCGTTTTTCCGTTTCCTGCGGATGCCGGTCGTCAGTTACGCGATTCCGGCACTCGTGGCCATCGGGCAATGTAAATTCCATCATTGTCCGACCAGCAACATTTTTGCGCGGTCGTTCCGCAAATTGACCCGGAAAAAAACGCTCGCCCTCGTCGAACACATGCAACCGGAAAGCGGGGGATTTCTCGAAGCGGCCCCGCTGACGGCGTTTGTCGTCATGAGCCTGGCATCCATCGGCCATGCGGATCATCCGGTCGTCGCACAGGGCGTCCGATTCCTGCTCGATACGGTTCGTCCCGACGCGAGTTGGCCGATCGATACGAACCTCGATTGTTGGACGACCACGCTGGCCGTCAACGCCCTCGGAGACAGTGCCCTCGGAGGCGACGCCCTCAGAGACAGCGTCAATGCCCGCGGAGACAGCGTCCTCGACGGTGGTATCCCGGAATCGACCGATACGCTCCGCACGTGGATTCTCGCCTGTCGGCATACGAAAACGCACCCGTTTACCGGCGCAGCGCCCGGCGGCTGGGGCTGGACCAATCTGAGCGGAGCCGTTCCCGATGCCGACGACACGGCCGGGGCTCTGCTTNNGCCGTCCTCGGAGAACCGGATGGAGACGAAGAATGCAAAAAAACGTTTCTCGCCGCCGTGACCGAAGGGATCACATGGCTGCAAACACTGCAAAACCGTGACGGCGGCTTTCCGACATTTTGCCGGGGTTGGGGAAAAATGCCGTTCGACAGGAGCAGTACCGATTTGACCGCCCATGCCGTCCGGGCGATTTCCCGTTGGAGCTCGCTCCTCGGTTGCCCGTTTGACGGGATTTGGAGTAAAACGATTCGCCGGGGGCTCGCCTACCTCGCGGACGAACAACGCCCGGACGGTTCGTGGTTGCCTCTTTGGTTCGGCAACGAAAATCGGCCGGACGATCGAAACCCGTTTTACGGAACGGCGAAAGTGCTCCGGATGTTTGGCGAACTGGAACCAGCCCTCAAAACGACGTATCTCTCCCACATCGAAAAGGCGATCGGCTGGACGCTCGCCAACCGGAACGACGACGGAGGATGGGGCGGCGATGGAATGCGTTCCAGTATCGAAGAAAGTGCGTTGACGATCGAATCACTCAGCTTTTTTACGGACCGGGGCGATGTTCGCCGGATATTTGATTCCGCCGTCGAGTGGTTGCTCAGCCGCGTCGAAGACGGCTCGTTCGAGCAACCGAGTCCGATCGGCCTGTATTTTGCGAAACTCTGGTATTATGAAACGCTTTACCCGCTTTTGTTTACCGTTGCGGCCCTGGAGCGGGTCCGAAACCGGGCCGACTCATAACCGGGCCGACCCATGACCGGGCCGACTAGGGCGTGTTGTCGTGTTCCGGGCGTTCGACCGGGTGTCGCCGTTCGTTTTACCGAAAAACCGGTCCGGATCGAAGAACGCGTGTGACACTTTTCACCGCCCCCTGTTCCGGGGGGGCTTCATCTTGTCGGTTATCTTTGGTACGATAGGCGTTTGTTCGATGCTTTTTCCATTATCGATCTTCCGGGAAAAAACCGAACGCGGGCACGCCGGGCTTTTTCCAAAAGCGCTCACGCAGAACTGGGCAAAGACTTTTTCAGAATACCCGGCAGACTGTTCCTTCACCCTGCTTCAGGTCGTAAAGCGATTTTCAGGCGGCACTGCCTTGTTGCACGACCTCTTGTTCCGATTGCATCCGGAAGATCAATATCATATCGAAACCGACCGGCGTTTTCCTTCCCGGTTCGCATGTGTTCTCAGCCGTATGCGGAACAGGAAGCGTTTCGGGAAGCCCGGTTGCGTTCGGTATTTTTGTTCATGTCGTATTCCGAAGAGGATAAACAGAGCATGCGCACGGTTGCGGTGATCGGCGGCGGCTTGGCCGGGATCGCGGCGGGGG
>DOMV01000030.1:6342-7849 GCA_003509805.1 Planctomycetaceae bacterium | reverse complement strand
CCCATCGGGAGGCGTTCGCCGTTCATGTAAACGTAGGCGTAGTTTCCGGATTTCGAGAGCTTCGGCGGGTGATTTTTGAGTTTCGGCATGATTTCTCCTTTCCGCCAAACCACAAATTTTGTGGTTTGTACTTTTTAGGTTTTCAGAAATCACGCGGTTTTGAGAGTCGCAAACGCTTATGGAGTCAAGAGTTAGAAAACGAGGACGACGGGACTCGAACCCGCAACCACCGGATCGACAGTCCGGTACTCTGACCAATTGAGCTACGTCCCCATATCACAAACCGCCGACAGAACTTACATGTCGGCCTGAGCGGCGAAAAACGCGTCGGACGCCGCTTTCCTCCACACAACTCAAAGATAGCGGTAATTATACAGCAGCCGCTGTTTCCTTCAAGGGCCACGCCTTTCATTTTTTTCTTTTTTTCGCAAACATCCTTCTTTGGGAGTGTTTCGGCCGGACAATCCCATTATTTGGCAAAATTTATCTGATCGCCCGTTGCATTAAAACAGGATTCTGCTACACTCCTCTTGTGGGAAATGAGCCCAAAAATAAATTTTATCGAAGTTTTTTGTGGGAATCCTTCCCAATATCGATATAATGGCATTCGGCGTTACGGTAATGCCGTCTACGTAACCGAATCAGGGCGAGGTTTTTCCCATGGGGGATGTAAAACTCATCTTAGGCGAATTCAGCCGGAAGTTGGACGATCGTTTCCGATTGTCCTTGCCGGCCGAGTTTAGTGAGTTGTTTCATCCCGAAGAGGGCAATTGTGTCCTTGTCAAGGAACGAAGCGGATGTGTTTCGCTTTGGGATCGCAAAATCTGGCAAGAGGAGATGGATACCCGGGTTGAAATCGTCCGGCAGCGTCTCAAATTAAGGGACCTGAATCGGAAGATGTCCGAATTACAAGCCTTCGGGCGACTGTTGTCGACGAAATCCCGGCCGATTCAGCTTGCCGAACGTGGGCGGCTCGTGATCCCGGAAGGTTTTCGGGAATTTCTCGGCGTCGAAGCGGAAAAAGAGGTCATGGTCGTCGGCGCCGCCGTTTGTCTTGAGATTTGGCAACCGCAAAAATGGATCGCCTATGTCGAGGGGCGCATGCCGAAGTTTCGAAGACTACTCGACAAATTGTCGAACTGAAGGCAATTCAAGCGGGCGTACGTTTGACATACGATACATCACCCGGCATCAACGTTGGAAGTCCGTTTTTACACTTCGGCCGTCACCGAACGTGGGAAATGCAAGCAAAACCCTTTGGAGACGGACTCCAAAAACGTTTCGCGACGTTTTTTTCAACGCGATGCCGGGTGTTCTTATGCGCACTCGGCCGGAAAACAAGGCCCTCGTGCGCCCATTATTGATCTTCAGATAAAAAACGAAACGAGGGCGCACCGGACTTTTGTAAAAAATCCCGGTAAGCCCGGACCTTCATGCGGCAACACGGTCGCCTCATGTTCGATTTTCAGCCTGAAGACCAATATACCGAAGCCGGCTCCGTTTTCCG
>DOMV01000030.1:0-6312 GCA_003509805.1 Planctomycetaceae bacterium | reverse complement strand
AATTTCAACAGCCTCCAGTATACACGCCAAAAACGACCCGTCGCGCAATCCCGCCTTTCAATCCGACAATAAGGAGTCTGTTCCATGTTACGCTTTGCATTGAATGTTGTTGGTTTGCTGGTCCTTCTCGGTCCCGGGAACGATTGTCTGTCAAGTGAGGACTTATTCAAACAACCGAAAATGGCGGAGGCGGAAAAGCGTTTCGATGAAGCCGTTGACAAGGCCAAACGGCGGTATCAAGACGAACTGGAGAAAGAATGGGCATCGGCCAAGCGGCGCGGCGACCTCAAAGCCTATGATGAAATCGAAGCGGAAATCGCCCACACGAAGGGCGGGAACGGACATGACACGACGCCTTATGTTCCGAGAACAAAGAATCTTCGCAATTCGAAACAAATCCTCGTCCATAACGTACGAACGGCGAAATCCCGTTATACGACGGCGCTGAAGAATTATTCAAGCGAATTATTGCGTCAGGGAGACGTTGAAAACGCACGCCTGTTGAATCGGATCGCGGAAGCCGGCGACCCGGCGAAAAGCAAAATGCTCGTTGAAATCGTGATTTCACCGGAAGAGATCGAATTCAAGGAACAGTATGCGGATATTCCGATGAAAAACGTCCTGACCGACGATTGGGAAAAACGGGTTCCGCAAGCGACCAAGGTCCGTGAGTTGAAATGGCCCAACGTGCACCAATCCGCTTACGGGGCCACCTGGAGCGCCGACGGCGAGTCGATCGCGACTTTCGGTTACGCCCACTTTGCCCGGCTGATTGACGTCAAGACGTGGACAATGGTTTCCGAAATCCCGAAACAAGGCGATTCTCGCGGAACGGGCGTCGTTTTTTTGAACAAACACAATCTCATCCTTTTCGGCGGCTGCGAAGGGGAAGTCGGCCTTTGGAATCTTCGGAAATGGTCCAAAACGTGGTTCGACAAGGAAAACGGCTGGACGGGAGCAATCGCCGTTTCCCTCGATGAAAAAACGGTTTGCGCGTCGGCGGGCAACGTCGTTTACGTTCGGGATGCCGACAAAGGCGAGGTGATCGCCAAACTGGATTATCACACGAAGCGCATCAACGGCGCAGCCTTCTTTTTGCGCGGACTACGGCTCGTTACCGTCTCGGAAGATGGAACGGCTGTGATTTGGGATACGGCGACGTGGAAACCGATACGTTTGCTCCGGGGACATTCGGAAAACGTGACGAGTGTCTCCGTCAGTCCGGACGATCGCTGGATCGCTACCGGCAGCACGGATGATCGGGTTATCGTCTGGCAGGCGAGAACCGGTGAGCCCGTCATGAAAATCGGAAACTTTCAGGGGGATATCATCTCCGTGCTCTTTTCACCGGACGGTAAAAAACTGGCTGTCGGCAAAAACTACAGGGGCGACCACACGTTCATCGTCGATACGGAAACATGGAATGCCGTCGCTTATTGCCAGGGGCATGGAATGTGGAACAGCCAGATGGGCTGGAGCCCCGACAGTCGGCGGATTGTCACCTGCGGCGACGAGGCGATGGTCTTCGAGCTGCCTGAAAATTGATTCGCGGCTATTTCCCGATACAGAATCGCGAAAAAACCCGGTCGAGAATATCCTCGGTATAAACGGCGCCGACGACCTCTCCCAAGGCGTCGAGCGCGCGACGAAGTTCGGCGGCCAGCAACGATTCGTCGTACTGGGATCCGTCGTACCGGGATTCGTCGTACCGGGATTCATCGTGCGGAACCGGCCTGTTCCCCGTCCCTTCGGTATGGAGCAACATCCAGGCGGCATGGAGCGATTCTCCGGCGTATTCCAAAGAATCCGTACACCGAACCGCCGTCGCGGGAACGATATCCGTCGTTCGAAAGGTTTCAAGCAAGGCGGCCCGGATTTGAATCGACAGCGATTCCAGCCCTTCCCCGGTTAATGTCGACACCCACATTTCATTCCGGTGCGGCGGTTTTTCCGGGGTGGCGGCGTGAACGGGCCGGAGATCCGACTTCGTTCGTATGAGAAGAGTTCCGGTTTCCTCCAGAAGGCGTGTTTCCCAAGGTTCCAGTGCCTGCCGTTCCGCATCGACGCAAAGAAGCCGTAGATCGGCTTGTTCGGCAAGCGACCAGGTCCTGTCGACAGCCGTTTGATCGGGCGATGCCGGGAAATACCGGCCCATGCCGGCCGTATCGATCAGGAGTATCCGAACGCCGTTCAAATCGAGTTCCGATTCCAGATAATCCCTTGTCGTACCAGGGGTTGCAGAGACAATTGCAGGGGACGACGGTGCTGATAAAGACGGTGCTGATAAAGACGGTGCTGATAAAGACGGCGCGGAAACGCCCGGCCTGTCGCGGAGAGCACCGCGCAACGTATTGCATAACGCGTTGTATAAACTGCTTTTTCCGGCATTGGGAAGTCCGAATAAAACGACGGAAGGCGGTCGGTCGCCCAGGTGTCGCGAAGTAAGCCGCTCCCGCAGCCGATCGAGTTGTTCCCGCATTCGGAACAGGAAATCGGTCAACGCCTCCGGCGAAACAAACGTAATGCCTTCCTCGGCGAAATCAATTCCCGCTTCGAGATGGGCGACCATTTCCAGGAGCGATTCCCGCATTGCGCGAAGCGGCGACGCGATTCCGCCCGCCAATTGGGCCAAAGCGGTATCGAGCGCACGGCCGTCGACGGCATCGATGACGCCCAGTACCGCTTCCGCCTGAGTAAGATCAATCCGCCCGGAAAGAAAGGCCCGGAGCGTGAATTCGCCCGGTTCCGCCAACCGCACTTCACCGGAAGCTCTCAGACGGCTCAGCACATGTTCGAGAAGCGGACGACAGCCGGGAAGATGCAGTTCAACCCCTTCCTGCCCCGTAAATCCACAGCCCGGAGGCCAATAGTACAGAATGCAGGGGGCGGGCCGGGCGTCGGGCCAGACTTCGAAGCGACCTTCGGAAGTCCAGGGAAGAGCGGATTGGAGCGACAGATCGAATTGCCGGCGTGACAAGGGGATAAATCGCTTGATGACGCATTCCAGGGACAGGGAACCGCTCAATCGCACGATCCCTTCCATCGATTCGCCGGTCGGAGAAGCCGCTGCCGCGATCGTATCGTCCGCCAGAGAGGTGAGCATGGTTCTATATGCCTAAGCCGGTTGAGTTTTCTCGCGAACCGCACGTTTATACAGGAAATGCGGTGAAACTGATTGGTGAAGTTGATTGTTTGGTGAAGACCGCTTGTCGCACTCACTCGCGCAACGTTCTTGTAAATATCGGGTTGCACGTTTCGTTCGAGCGGCAGGCGACTGTTCGCGGGAACCGTTTCAGGCCGTTCGCGGTATACATCCGGGCGGCGTTTTTTCAGGGAGATTCCTCGAACGTCGGCTTCGGGAACTTCTCAGGCATTCCAGTATTGCGACGCCGGTTTCGGTGATGAACAATTGCATCCGTATAGTCTACTCGTGGAATAAAGAAACACAAGGTTTGTCGCCTCTCGGGCGTTGACAATTCCTGATTCAGGGCCGACAATGGAACACGCTCACCGGGATGATTCATGGGAGGAGTTGATGACAAGCGTTCCGCGAGCGTCGGGAACAAATGGAAGCAGATACAGGGGTTATGCCGGAAAATCTCACCGGTTTTCAAGATGCCAATGCGAATTCTTTCGGTCTTAATACCTGTTTACAACGAAGAAACCCTGCTGCGATCGCTGGTGGAAAAAGTGCTCGCGGCTCCGTTGCCGGAAGACGTGGAACGCGAGATTATCCTGATCGACGATTGTTCGACCGATAGAACACCGGAAGTCATCCGGTATCTTTGTGACGATTATCCTCGAATCAAAGCGTTCCGTCAATCGAAAAACCAAGGCAAGGGAGCGGCGATACGGAGGGCGATCCGGGAAATGAGCGGCGATTTCGCGATTTTTCAGGATGCCGATCTGGAATACGACCCCGACGAATACTCGGTGGTGCTCGCCCCGCTCCTGGACGGTGAAGCCGACGCCGTTTATGGCAGCCGCTTCGCGAGAAACCGAAAATGGAGCGATCTTCTTTCGCTGTATACATTTGCGAACTATTTCCTGACATGGTTGTCGAACCGGACGACGGGTTTTGCGTTGACGGATATGGAAACCTGCTATAAAGCCTTTCGTTCCGACCTGCTCAAATCGATTCCTTTGCGGAGCGATCGGTTCGGGATCGAACCCGAAATTACGGCCAAACTTTCCTGGCGAGGGGTGGAAGTCTGCGAAGTCCCGATCAGCTATCGTGGCCGGCTGTATTCGGAAGGAAAAAAAATCGGTTGGAAAGACGGAGTGAGTGCGATTTGGACGATCCTGAAATATTGTTGGAAGGATGACAGCCGTCGCCCCCCGTTGCCCGCATCCGGTCGTATTGCGGGATCGGAGGAAGGAAAACAGGCAAGAGTGAACTCGGTGCCTGATTCCGCGGCTGATTCGGCGGGCGCAGCCGGCCGGACCGATAAAAACGCGGCGGCTTTCAGGGACTCGCCGGCTTTTTCCCGGCGCGGTGATCGACACGGTGATCGACGTAACGGCTGTGCATGTCGGCAGCGCCGACCGGGACGCGGAATTTGAGTCCAAATATACCGTAAACGGCATGATCATCCTCCCGCGAACAATCGCCTGCCACTCGAAATATCCGCATAAATGATTGCATTAACAAAAGTTGTGGCGAGCAAGTGCGGCAAGCAGACGTGACCAAATGTCCGTTGTCATCGCGTTTCCGGTATAGCAGCCGGGAACGAATCGCGGTGCAGTGACCGGAGACCTGTCACATCAATCCCGGTCGCATCACGTTGTTGCGCTCCCGGCATGCAAAAGTCACAAAGCGGCTGTCGGTTTTTTGAAAAACGTTCGAATGGCCCATGAGCATCCCGCCGTCGACATTTACGATTGTTTCCCGGATTCTGTGGTGGAATCTGGGCAATTGTCTCGTCGGCTTCCTGATCCTGTTATGGGCATTTTTTTTCTGGCTGATCACGGTACTCGCGATTTCAATTACGTCTCTCTGGGCGCAACAACCGGGTGAATTTCCCGCGCATGTCGAGCGTTGGCGACATAACGCGATCCGGATTACCACGCATGCCCGAAGGGATGGGTGCGAAGGGATCCCGGCCGCAATCCGGTCGCTGATCCGCGAGGAACGACGACGTTTCCACCCCGCGACGTGCGTGATAGCCTGCCTGGGATTGCTCGCAATCGCCTCTCTCGGCTTTCATTTTCAAAGGGCGTTTTTTTACTCGTATCGAAACGAAGGCGCGTTTGACCGGGCCGGCGTTGCCACGGTCGACTGGATGCCGCGTTGCCATTTCGGAGGAATCGATATCACGGGAGTCCCGGTATTGATTTTGTTGGCCGCCCCCATTTGTACCGGCTGGGCCATACATTGTTTGGGAAACACGATTTTTCCCTTGCCACGACGAATCCGCGATGCCCGCAAGGCGTACCGTCTGCTTTTGCGTGCCGGAGGTTGGCAACCCTACCCGCCTTTTTTATCCCAGCGGCAGGCCGTCGCGCTGCTTGCGTTTCTCGGATATGTCCGCGTGTCCAAACGTTTTGGAAAAGTGGAAGTACGGGTTGTCGGACGCAAAAACAGGAAACACGACAGCGTAAAGGGAGCGTGGATGAAGGGAGATGGGAGAAAGGAGAATGACTAACAGGGAGGACACGAGTGGATTCCCACCCCAAGTTCGACAGTACGCATTCGTTGCAAGATTTTTTGGAAAAAAGCGGGAGCGCGCCATTGACGTATCGGTATCTTTCAGGGACGGAGTCGATACGCACAAAATATCGGTTTGCACGAAATCGTCGGCGTAAACCAATCGCCGGACATGTTCGCCCCTGATACGGTGCAGCAACGGGTCGTCCTTGAAATGGTAGATCAGCATGGGCTCGAAACGCTTTGGATCGAGCCGCTCGATCACGGCCCGCATGGTTTGGAAAAGACCCGCTCCCTGGGTCGGCGGGGCGCAGAAACCGACGCGGATTGGATCGTTGCGCTTCCCACGCCGAACGTCCGGCGGCTTCTTGTATCTCGCAGGCGGAACGACGGTCACGGGCAATCTGGCTTCCGGTTTGGGCGGCACGTTTTATATCGAAGGCGGTCCCATTACGTTGGAGGCCGACGGCGCGCCGAGCATCCGGCTCCATGAAGCCGACGGCCTGACGTTCGCGGGAAGTCAAAATATTGACGTCGAAAACGTTGTTACGGAAACCGGTTCGCCCGTCCGAACCGCCGTCCGACGCCGGGACACCGGCATGACGCAGCTCGGCGCCGACTCCGCGATTTACGCCGCCACGACCATCGAAGGCGGCACCTACCAC
>DOMV01000163.1 GCA_003509805.1 Planctomycetaceae bacterium | reverse complement strand
CTGATCCACTGTTGCGAATTCGATTGGAGCAAAATCTCGCCCGCCATTTTCGGTTCGATATTCCAGGGCATCATGGATAAAAATCGACGCCGGAAAGTCGGGGCTCATTACACGAGTATCGAGAATATTGAGAAACTGTTGAAACCGCTGTTTCTCGACGGGCTTTGGGCGGAATTCGAGCAAAAACAAGGCGACAAGCAGGCCCTCGACGCATTTCATCAAAAACTGGCGGGCCTGAAGTTTTTCGATCCGGCCTGCGGTTGCGGCAATTTTCTGATGATCGCGTACCAGCGTTTGCGGGAGTTGGAATTCGAGTTGCTCAAGATTTTGCACGGAGCGGTGTTGCCCGGAAAAGGGCGGCAGAAAATGCTCGACCTCTCCATGTACGTCCGGGTGAGCGTGGAGCAGTTTTACGGCATTGAGATCGAGGATTTTCCGTGCGAAATCGCGAAGGTGGGTTTGTGGCTGATCGACCATTTGATGAACCGCGAGGCGTCGCTGTTTTTTGCCGTTCCGTTTAATCGCCTGCCGCTGACGCAAAACCCGACGATTGTGCATGGCAATGCGATGCGCATCGACTGGGAATCCGTCGTGCCGAAAGAAGAATGCTCCTATATTTTGAGCAATCCGCCGTATGTGGGCAAACAGTATCAAAGCAAAGAACAAAAAGATGATGTTGCTTTAACATTACGTGACATCCCCGGTTATGGCGTATTGGACTACGTTGCGTGTTGGTATTTTACCGCGGCACAATATGTTCAAGGAACGGAAATTCGCGTCGGATTTGTTTCGACGAATTCGGTCACGCAAGGTGAACAAGTCGCCGTTTTGTGGAGGGAGCTTTTTGCGAAAAACGTCAAAATTAATTTCGGTTACACGATGTTCAAGTGGTGGAATGAAGGTAAATACAAGGCCGCCGTCCATTGCGTCATCATCGGGTTTTCGCTGAAGGAATCCGATCCCAAACATATTTTCGAGGAGCAGGATGGGAAAATCAAAGCCCGCAGAGTGAAAAACATCAATCCGTATTTGATTGACGGTCCGAGCGTATTGATTACAAGTCGCTCCAAACCGCTTTGCGACGTGCCGGAAATCGTTTTCGGAAGCATGCCCAATGACGGCGGGCATCTTTTGTTTTCAAACGAGGAAAAGCGGGAATTTTTGAAACTTGAACCGGAAGCGAAACGCTGGATACAACCGTTCGTGGGCGCAATTGAATTTATCAACGGAATTTCGCGTTGGTGTCTTTGGTTGGTTGATATTTCTCCGGGGGAATTGCGAAATTTGACGGAAGTACGTAAACGTTTGCAAGCCGTCAAGCGGCATCGTTTGGCAAGTCGTCGGGAAACGACTCGTGAATTGGCGAAAATGCCTTACTTGTTCGGAGAAATTCGTCAACCAAAAGGAAAGTATATCTTGATCCCGCGGGTTTCTTCGGAGCGACGAACGTACATTCCCATCGGTTTTGTTTCACCGAAAACAATAGCCGGCGATGCGACGTTGATTATTCCCAACGCCAAACCGTATCATTTCGGAATCCTCACCTCTATCGTTCACATGGCTTGGATGCGCCGGGTTTGCGGGCGGCTTGAAATTGATTACCGTTACTCGGCTCGAACCGTTTACAACAATTTCCCCTGGCCGGAGGTTATGGAAAAGCGGAAAGCGAAAATCGAAGCATTGGCCCAAAACATATTGGATGTACGAGCGGAATATCCCGAAAGCTCGCTCGCGGAACTTTACGATCCGCTGACCATGCCGCCGGAACTGTTGAACGCCCATCAAACGCTCGACCGGGCGGTGTTGAAACTGTACGGATTTTCGCCCGAGGCCCCGGAATCGAAAATCGTCGCCGGGCTGATGGAATTGTACGGAAAATTGACGCAACGGGTGTTTCAAACGCCCGGTTAAACTTTACACACGTTCCCATGTTTATCATCCAGCCGCATTATCACGCCGTCGCCCGGACCGGGCAGGATTACGAACGCATGTTCCAGAGCGGGGTCGTCGCCGTCGCCGAACCGGCTTTTTGGGCGGGCTTCGATCGAACCTGTGCGGGCACATTCCTGGACTATTTCAGGCAGATCATGGAATTCGAGCCCCGGCGGGCCGCCGAATACGGCATCCGGCATTTCTGCTGGTTGGCCGTGAACCCCAAGGAGGCCGACAACCTGGAGATCGCCCGCGAAGTCCTCCGGGAAATGCCGAACCTGCTCGACCGCCCGACCGTCCTCGGCATCGGTGAAACGGGCTTGAACAAGTCGACGAAAAACGAGATCGAGATCATGGAAGCCCATATCGACATGGCGATCCGGTACGATCAACTGCTCTTGATCCATACGCCGCACTTGGCCGACAAAGCGAAGGGAACGCGAATCATCCTCGACATCCTTGCGAACTACAAGAACGAATTGAATCCCGACAAGGTTTGGATCGATCACGTCGAAAATCACACGGTCAAGGCGGTCAGGGACGCGGGCTATTGGTTCGGCTTCACGTTGTATCCGATCACGAAATGCTCCATCAACCGGGCCGTCGATATGATCGAACAGTACGGATCGGAACGGTTGTTGATGAACTCCTCGGCCGACTGGGGCCCGAGCGACCCGATGTTGTTGCAACAATGCGTTTTCGAATGTACCCGGCGCGGGCATTCCCGGCATGAAATTTTGGAGATTTTTTATAATAATCCGGCCCGCTACCTCGGCCAGTGTCCCAAGTTCGACATCAAACCGATCAGGATCGTTGAATCCGTTTAGGGCCTGAACGCGACGCCACGACATCATGATACCGAAGCCGGTTGAGTCGTTGGTAGACCGAAGCCGGTTAAGTTTTCCGGTCAAACCGCCTGTTTACCTTCGGAAAGCAGGCTTCCCAGGAATCGGCTTCGGGAAATTTCAACAGCCTTCCGTATACGATGAAAAAACTGGTTTTACTTTCGATTCCCGGCCTGCGTGCCGTTGATTTGGAGCGGCTGCCAACCTTGCGTGACATGACCCGGTCCGGGGCCGTCGCTCCGCTCGTACCGAGTTTTCCCGCTGTGACCTGTCCGGTGCAGACAAACATGACGACGGGACGTCGCCCTGCCGCACACGGTATCGTTTCTAATGGTCTGTACTTACATGAGGGTTTGCCCAAACCGCGAAAATCACTCCTGCCGCCAACGGTCGGTGAGGGCACAAAGTCAGACCCATGCAACATATTTCCCGTTTGGCCGAAGTCGGAACGGCTCCCGATGGTCGAACTCTGGACAATGCCGAACGCCGCCGTCGATGTACCGCAAATTTGGGAGAATCTGCACGAAAAGGTTGGTTCCGACGGTAAGCCGCTCCGCAGTGCGGTCTGGTTCGCCCTGATGAGCAAGTATTGCGGCGCGGACACGATCTGCAATTTCGCGCCGATTCATCATCCCGACGGCAGCGAATCGCTTTGGTGCTACACGCGGCCCTATTTGCTGTACGGCGACCTGCGCGACACGTTCGGACATTTTCCCGTCAAACATTATTGGGGGCCGCTCGCCGGACTCCCCGCGTCGAAATGGATCGCAGACACGGCCGTCGTCGGAGCGCAACGGTTTAAGCCCGACTTTTTTTTCATCTACATTCCCCGACTCGACTACACACCGCAGAAGTTCGGTCCCGACGCGCCGCAACTCGCAGGCGACCTGGCGGAACTCGACGGGTTGCTTGCCGATATCCGACAAGGCGTTACGGAAGCCTACGGCGGGGAACCGACCTGGCTCGTCGCCGGGGAATACGCGATGACCGCCGTTGATTCGGTTGTTTATCCGAACCGTATCCTGCGTGAACTCGGCCTGCTCGCCGTCGAAGAGCGCGACGGCCTGGAATATCCGGATTTCAAAAACAGTAAAGCCTTCGCCCTCTGCGATCATCAAGTCGCGCACATTTTCTTCAACGAGGCCGATCCGCAACGGATCGAACAGGTCGCCGGCCGATTCCGCGCGGAATCCGGGATCGACGAAGTGCTTGTCGGCAAGGATGATTTGGCCCGGTATGGCCTGGATCACCCCAGGAGTGGTCGCATCGTGCTCGCGTCCAAGCCGGACAGTTGGCAGGCGTACTATTTCTGGAACGACGACGAGAAGGCTCCCGCGTATGCACGGACCGTCGACATCCATCGCAAGCCGGGCTACGATCCGGTTGAAATGTTTTTCAACCTCGAAACAATGTCCGTACCGCTGGATGCGACGTTGATAAAAGGTTCGCATGGCGCCCCCGTCCGGGACGGTTCGCAGAAAACGGTGCTGGTCTCCAGTGACGCCTCTCTTCTGGGTGGCAAAATGGAATTCGACGACGTCGACGTCTATTCGATCGTCGAATCGTTCTTCGTGCAATAGGGCTGCGCGCTCAAGCGGGACAAAACCCGTACGAAGCTCTACTCGCGGCCTTGTCTCGCCTGTTGTGCGTGACGTTTTCACACGTTTAGTTTATTGTGGTAAAAAATCATTTTTTTTTAGTTGATTTAGGTTGTCAAATGGAAAACGCAATGTAAAATAGTGGGACTAAACAAACAGGGCAAAGGCCGTCATTGCGGAATTTGGAGGTACACTGTCAAATCGGTGCCCGTCGATGCTCTTGAATCTTTCATTCTTTTCCTTCTATCGTAACGAACATCATGAGTTTATTCACGCGAATTTTAGGAACCGGCATTCTTGGAGTTGTTTTTGCGGTGATTGTCGCCTCCATTTCACTTGTTTGCGGTAATCTGCATGGGAAAAACCAGGATTACGAGAATCACAACCAGGTTTTTCTTTCGCAGATTGTTCAAGCGGAGAATGCCCACCTGGTTTGGCTTCAAAGCATCAACACCGCTTTGATTCTGCGTCAGCCGGAGATCAACATCCAGACCGACGGGCATAAATGCGCCTTCGGTATATGGTACTATGCGGAAGGGGAGGTCATGGCCGAAGCCTGTTGTTCCGATTTGAAGGAAGCGTTCCACGATATTGAGCCAGGTCACCTGAAAGTCCATGATCTTGGCAACGAATTGATCCGAATCTGGGATCCGAAGAATCCGCAGCCGGCCATCGATTTTTACGCGAACCAGATGTTGCCGCTTGCCGACTCGTTGCTTGGCAGTCTCGCCGCGATCAACAAAAGAGGGGTGCAGGAAATCGAGACCATCCGCGCCCACAGCGAGCAGATTTTAGCGACCCAGTACATGCTGACGGTCATCGTGTTGATTGTCGGCTTGATCATTCTCATTCCGTTTTCCTGCGCCACCGCCCGCGGAATTGCCCGCTCTCTGCATCAATGCGTTAGAATGGCGGAGGAATTGCAGGTCGGGAACGTCGGGCACCGCGTGAACATGAAACGCAGGGACGAGATCGGAATCTTGGGCAACGCCTTGGACCGCGCCGCCGAAATGATCCACGGCGTTGCCCGGGGGGCGACGGCAATCGCGTCCGGCGATCTCTCGATCCGTGTTCACGTTGCCTCGGAAGAGGATATGCTTGGGAAAGCCCTCGCCGGCATGGTAAAAGATTTCGGGGAATCCATCGAAAGGATGGCAAGGGTTTCCGGCCGGGTGGCCAACGGGGCCAAGGAAGTCGCCTCCGCCGCGGAAACCCTGTCCAACGGTTCGCAGGAATCGGCCACCAGTTTGGAGCAGATCACCGCCTCGATGGGCGAAATCAGCGGTCAAACCAAGGCGAATGCCGAGAATGCCGGGCAAGCACGCGATTTGGCGCAACAAGCGACGCAGGCTGCCACGGAGGGACAACAGGCCATGACGGACATGAACGAAGCGATGGACCGGATCACGAAAAACTCCAACGAAATTCAGCGCGTCATCAAAGTCATTGACGATATCGCGTTCCAGACGAATCTTTTGGCCTTGAACGCCGCCGTGGAAGCGGCCCGGGCGGGCCAGCACGGCAAGGGATTCGCCGTGGTCGCGGAAGAAGTGCGCAATCTCGCAGCCCGAAGTGCGCGGGCGGCCCAGGAAACGTCGGAGCTCATTTCCAAGAGCGGGCAGGAAATCGAGAAGGGCGGCGAGGTCGCGGCCCACACGGCCACGGTGCTCAACACCATCGTCACTGAAATCAAACAGACGACCGATCTCGTGGCTGGTATCGCCGTCGCCAGTCAAGAGCAGGCGCAGGGCGTCGGCCAGGTCACGTTGGGGTTGCAGCAGATTGACGCGGTGACGCAGCAGAATAGTGCCGCCGCCGAGGAATCGGCCAGTGCCGCGAATGAAATGAGTGGAATGGCAACCGAACTACAGCAAGTGGTCGGCAAATTCAAGCTGGCCACGTAACGGGCGTCAAGAAATTTCAGCCGGCATCCGGCGTCCGTCCGGATGATCGGCCAGAAATCGATTTTCGGGGGTCACTCCTCAGGGATCCGGTTTTTACGGCCGTCTTTTTTAGCCGCGTTTCTCGCCTTGTTTTCAAGGCGGCGGCGAATGGAGCCCTTGGTCGGCCTGGTGGGAATCCTGGGTTTCGGGACAACAAGGGCGGCGAGGATCAGCGCCCGCAGTTTTTCAAGGCAATCCTCGCGGTTTTTGACGGCGTCCCGGGTCCGCTGGCTCGTAATCACCATTTCCGCATTCTTCGTCCAGTAAGCCGGATGGGCCGTTTTCAATCGGGCAAGCACCTCGACGGGAAACCGACCGCCCGGCATCCAGCGAAGCACCGCCTTGCTCGCGACTTTGTTCACGTTTTGGCCCCCGGGACCGGAGCTGCGAACATAAGTAAAGCGCATTTCCGAGAGCGGAATCGAAATATCCGGCGTGATTGTCAGCGGTGTGGTTGTCAACATGCGTGCGACTCATTCGTGCTCTTCGTGAAAGAGTTTTTCACGAGCCGGGCATCGTATTCGTATTCCCGGACGGTTGATTCAAAGGGAATTGGACGACGCTCTAGCTTTCCGGCTGCATCGTGAAATTCGCGAACCTGGCGTTTTCTCCGTACAGTCCGACACATCCGGCGTCGCGTTTTCCGAGCATTTCCGCGACGGTGAGAACCGGTTCCGTATCCTTGTCGAGATAAACATCGAGCTTTTTGCCGGCCACGACCAGTTTCAGGCGGAACCATTTGTCCTTCGCCATTTTGGTTTCGACATCGTACTTGCCGGGCTCTTTCGAACGCAATTCCCGCCAGCTCGAACGCCAATCGCCGTGGGGGGAATACAGGATCAACTTTTTATTCTTGTCCGCCTTGGTATTGAGGAACCGCAGTTGGACCAGTTCGGCTGCGCTGCCGTCCTCGGCGGCGCGAAAAGCAAGGCCGCCGCTGTTCCTGACCGCGATATCGCATTCGATCGTCCCGTTTCGAAAATTCGAAGGACTCAAAAACACGATCGTACGCTCGCTTCCCTGGAGCAGGAGCGCTTTTCTGCCGCCGAGGGTTTTCGTTTCGGTAGCATACGCCAGATTCGTTTGCCAGGACCGGCCGTCGAAGTCGGTGAAAACCGGCGTTTTTCTCCTCGCATACACCGCCGCTTCCATCGCCGCCGTAATGATCGGCGCGGAGCATTTCGGGCATTTCACATTCCCGTATTCGAATACCGTTCCGCATTTTTTGCACGACCAGCGTTCGATTTGTTTCTCGACCCAATCCGGGTCGTTGCCGAAATACTGGAAATCCTCGCTCACCTTGCGGGCGACGGCCATCTTCTTGTTGCTTTCCTCCGTCTCATCGTTATGGTATTCCTTGATCTTGTCGCAAGGATACGATTCACAGAGCCCGCAGGTGTGAACCTGTTTGCTTTTGGCGCATTCGCGCACCTTGCATGTCTTGCAATGCCCGACCACCTGGTTGCTTCGACAACCGTAGCACTTGACGGTTCCGCTGCGAACGGATTCCTGGAGACCGCTGCACGCCCCGCAAAACAATCCGCAAAACGCCGGCTCGGTCGCCAGCGGATTGTCTTTGCCTCGCGATCGCCGGGATTGGGCCGACGCCTGCGGTAAAAGGTCGAATTGATGCGTCCCCGCGACGAACGCCGCGGCGCAACCGCACGTCAAACAGGTCGACTCCATGATAAAACGCCGACGATTCATCTCATGTTCGGAAGTCATAAGTCCCTCGTAAAAAAGTTGGTGCGAAATGGATGCGAAGCCGGTTGCAGCCCGCGACCGGAAAAGCGTACCGTCCCGTTCGCGGTCCGGCATGACCGTCTCATCAATCGAATGCCCGGTTCCCGATTACCATCCCGAGAGGGCCGAAATCAGGAGTAAAAACATGTAAAACGCGTAAAAAAGCAAGAGGAATAATCCTTCGGGGCGCGTGAGCCGACGATCCGTATAACAAAATATCGTGCATAAGATCGACCCGATAATCAGGATCGGGATATCGCACTGCATCGCCTGGGCGGGAATCGGGAGGCCCCCCGGCGTCAACAGGGCGGTCACGCCGAAAACGCCGAGCAGGTTGACGATGTTGCTCCCGATCACCGTGGCCACCGCCAACTCCGAACGGTTGTTTTTAACGGCGACAAGCATGGTGAGCAATTCCGGGAGGGATGTTCCAATCGCAAGCAACGTCAGGCCGACAAGCAGTTCACTTACATCGAGGATTTTGACCGTCATCGAGGCGCCTTTGATCAGCATGTCGCTTCCCAGGACAAGCAACCCCACTCCGATAATGGTTCCGCAAACACCGGCGATGAACAGGCCGGTCGTTCCGCCGTAAGGATGCTTCTCGACTTGTTCCCGGATCGACTGCGTGATTTGAACGGTGAGCGTTTCTTGCACCTCGTTCCGTCGCAGGAAAAAAATCGCCCACATCGTCATGGTAACATAAACGAGGCAAAGAAAAAAGCCGATCGGGCGCGTCAAAAGTCCCTCAAGTTTGCCCGCGACAAGATCGTCGAGCGTGCCGACGCCGCCGCCGAACGTCAGGAGCAGAAGGAAAAGGGCACAAATCGGCGTCAACGGAATCGCAAACCACACCAACGAACCGGAAAGGCGGATCGGGGAACAAAGTGAAGCGAGCCCGAGAATCAAGCAAATGTTCAGCGTACAACCGCCGATGATCGTCCCGACGGCGAAATCGGAATTTTCGTGGCGGGCGGCGATGACCGCAATGGCGGCTTCCGGCGCACAAGCACAGCAGGCGGCCAGTGTCAAGGCGACGAAGAGCGGCGATAAACCGGCCAGGGAACCGCAACGGGAAACATTGCGAACAAGCGAGATTCCGCCGGCAATGAGGAACACGAATCCACCCGTGAGGAGGAGGAGCATTCCGACCGGTCCGTAGTCGAGCAGAAAATCATACATGAATCAAGGAGCAAATCGCTGGTTCCCCGTCATCCCCGAAACACAAACGTGAAGGCGGATATACCGGAAACGCGGTGAAAACGGACATTGGGCCAAGTCCGCCTGCCGCACTCATTCGCCTCCTGTATATACTGGAGGCAGTTGAAATTTCCCGAAGCCTTCAGTATATCTTGCCGTTCGAAGTATATCCGTAGCCGCCGTTTCCCGTTTATGTTTCGTTCCTTTCACGATCCGACCGCGACACCGTTCGTCGCCCCGGGTCCGTTCACCGTCTATTCCTCGTCGACGACGGAAAAGAGGAAGGTTTCCTCACGGGCCAAACCGGCGGCCCCGATATAACTCGCATAACTGCCGAGCATGGCGAAATCGAGGTTCAGGTTGGCGGAAAGATCGGAAAACGCCCGGGCTCTGACTTCCTGTCGGGCGCGTTCGAGAAATTTTTCGCCGATTTCGGACCCTTTGCCGCCGAACATCATTTCCCCCCCGATCAAAATGCAGGCGGGATCAACCGTATGCACCAGCGTGACGATCGCGAGCCCCAGAAACCGTCCGGTTTCCATGATGATTTCCGAAGCGAGCGAATCGCCCTTGACGGCTTCTTCGTACACCATTCGGGGAATGTCGTAGAGCGGCGTCGCGCTGTTGACCCGTTCCTGGAGAGAGGAGTGAAGGCCGATTTCCAGCATTTCCCTGGTGCGCCGGGCCACCCCGGTGGCGCTGACATAGGCTTCGAGATGCCCTTGCTGCCGACAATTGCACCACCGCGCCCCCGGCGAGGAATCGACGATCATGTGCCCGTATTCGCCTCCGTATCCGTTTGCGCCGGCGATTTCACGCCCCTCGACGATAATGCCGCAGCCGATTCCGCGTTCGAGTTCGAGAAGACACAGGCTCTGCGCTTCTTTGCCGGCTCCGATCCAAAACTCTCCATAGGCCGAGGCGTTCGCGTTATTGGAGAAACGAATCGCCGGAAGCCCGGTCAATTCGGTCAATCGTTCCGTAATCGGGTAACCTTTCCAATCGGGATAATTCGGCGGCCGATGCAGTTTGTTCGTCTGCGGATCCATGGAACCGGGAAAAGAGAAGCCGGCGCCGGTGATCGATTTGGCGGTAAGTCCCGTTTTTTCCAAGGCCGAGGAGATCGCCCTCGCGATTTGCTGCGTCGAAACTTCGGGGCCGTGCTCCGATTCGGAAGGCGTCGCAAAATAGGAAATCGTGCGGCCCGTACTATCGACCACGCCGATTTTCAGAAATTTGCCCCCCAGACTGACACCGAGAAACAAGGGTGGAGTAGCTTCGTTAAGCGGTGTAAGATACTTCTCTTCGATCATCATGGAATTCATTGGTACGGCCCCTTTGCCTGGTGGATGCTGAAAGCCATTGCAATTTCCCGAAGCCGCCTTTCAAGGAACCTGTTTTTCGCGAAAGTCAAAACAGGCGGGTCGAACGGACGGTGTTCTTACGAACACGCCGACCGGCTCCGGCATCGTACGGATAAAATCGCGCGGACAAAATCGTGACATTTCGGCGGATGGACCGCCTCCGTTTCACAATCGACGAAAGAATTATATCATGGTGTCCGAATAAAAAAAACTCCTGTGAATGGGAAGGACAAAAATTTGAAAAATTTTACCGCGATCCTCGACATGGGTCCTCCTGTTGAGAATAGGCTCGTTCCCACGACTTGTTCCCGACTTTAATTTTCAAGAGATGCGTTGCCGCCCGGTGCGCATGCCGCCGTCGCCCCCAGCCGTCGCCCTCAGGTAAAAAAGGGTAAACGGCCCCTTCTTTACACGTGTCGCAGTTCATGCTAAGATGAAGGAAATCGTCGAGGGACCGGGACGAGGGGCCCCGGCAGTGGGGGTCCGTGAACCTGGTCAGGTGGGAAACCAAGCAGCCATAAGCGTCAACTTCCAGGTGCTCGGGTCTCTCGTCTCGGTCCTTTTTGTTTTCCTAACTTCTTTTGGCGACGCAGTTTCCTTTTGCTTCAGGTCAGCCGGCAGGACCAGATGAACGAGCCGCTTACGTCCACTGCCGCGAGCGTTCCCTCCCCGGCGCCTTATCAGGTTGTCGCCCGAAGGTATCGTCCTCGCGATTTTGAGCACTTGGTCGGTCAACACCATGTCGCCCAAGCCCTTTCCAATGCGATCTCAACCGGTCGCATCGGGCACGCCTATCTGTTCACCGGCGCGCGGGGTGTCGGAAAGACTTCCTCGGCAAGAATTTTCGCCAAATCCCTTGATTGCGTGGAAGGACCGACACCGCATCCCTGTAACGAATGCGAAATCTGCCAGAGCATCAGTACCGGCGAGGATGTCGACGTTTTGGAAATCGACGGGGCGAGCAATCGCGGCATTGACGAGATCAGGCAGTTAAGGCAAAACGCGTCGATCAGGCCAAGCAGGGCCAAGTACAAGATTTACATCATTGATGAAGTACACATGCTGACCCGCGAGGCGTTTAACGCGCTCCTGAAAACCCTGGAAGAGCCGCCGGAGCATGTCAAATTCATTTTTTGCACGACCGAACCGACGAAAATTCCGATAACGATCCTCTCACGCTGTCAACGCTTCGATTTTGCCGGGATTGAAAGCGGGGCAATCGCGGGCCGTTTGGCTGAAATCGCTTCGGCGGAAAATGTTACGTCTGAAGAAGGCGTCTTCGAAACCTTGGCCCGACGTGCCGCCGGATCGATGCGGGATGCCCAGTCGTTGCTCGAACAACTCTTGTCGTTTGCCCCGGAACATATCAGGCTCGCGGATGTGCATGAGATGCTCGGAACGGCGAACGATCAGCGTCTTTTCCGTGTTCTCGACGGGTTGCTCCTCTGTAATCCGGCCGTTGTTTTCTCGGAATTGGATTCCGCCGCCGAAGAGGGGGTCGATTTCGGGACGCTCATCGAACAACTCATGGGCATTTTTCGCGATCTCCTGGTCGTTGCCGGCGGCGGGAGTGCCCGGCTGCTTTTATATTGCGATCCGGACCGTTTCGACGATTTGAACCGGATCGGCCGGGAATTCGGGATACAACGTTTGTTGGCGGCCCTACAGATGTTGGATCAGACGCATAATCGGATGCGCTACAGCACCCAGGGACGGATTTTGACGGAACTCGTCCTCGTCCGCATCGCCCATCTGGCGCAGTTGCAAGGAATCGCCTCCCTGATCGAACAGTTGCGAAACGGGGTCGTCCCGACGCCGGCTTTGCCCGTTCTCCCGGATCAACGTCCGTCCGATCCTCCCCTTTCTGAACACGCTCCGGCAAGTCGGACGATAAAACAAACGACAAAACAGACGGCAAAACAAACGGCAACGCAGGAGGTGGCCCCGGAACGAATGCTTCCGCCAAGGGATGTCCCCGCCGAGCGGCAACTTGAGCGGCAAACCGACCCGAACAACGATACGGCGACCGAAAATCCAAAAATCGATCTCGCTTCGCTTGATGACGCCGGGGCAACGGAAATTTGGCGACAGGCGGCCGAGGGACTCAGCGGAATGCTTGCCGTTCACGCGGTTCAATTTGAAAAAATCGCCTTTCAACAACCGGATGTGTTTGTCGCGACATTCAGCAAACCGGTGAGCTTTGAGAGTTGCGAAAAAGGCAAGGCGACGCTCCAACAAGCCGTCCAATTATACACGGGCACACCGATCCGCATTCTTTGCCGTCTTGAGAATGCGGCGGCGCCGGTCCGGGTCGAGAACGCACCCAAACGCCCTGCCGCGGCGGAAGATCGGCGTAACGCCCTGCAAAAAGCGGCCGATGAGCCGATTGTCGCCCGTGCGCGCGAATTGCTGGACGCGACGTTGGTCGATGTCAAAGAGAATTGATGTCGGCGAAAATGGTGGACGCGACGGAACCCGCCGCGGAGCCCGCTTTGGTTTTTTTTGTCGAAAAAACATTCCACGCTTTCCCCCGATAGCATTATCCATGTTCAACGGTTTATTCGATATTGCTTCCGTCATGAAGCAGGCCCGGGAATTCGGCGGTAAAATGCAGGATATCCAGGAACGACTCAAGGATGTTCACGTCAAGGGAACGGCCGGCGCCGGGCTCGTCGAAGTCGGGATGAACGGTCTCCAGGAGATGCTTTCCTGCAAGATCGATCCCACACTGTTCGCCAAAAACGATCCGGAGTTTTTGGAAGAACTGATCGCGGCGGCCGTCAACGAAGCCGTCGCCGAGTCGCGGGGCAAACATGCGGAAATGATGCAATCCCTGACGGCCGGCATGAACCTGCCGGGAATGCAAGATGTGTTGAAGCAATTCACGAAATAACGCACCGTTTTCGTACTGAAAACAATTGAGATTTCCCAACGCCTATGCGTGGGAAGCCTGCCCGTCGAAACGACACTGCCGGAAGGGTAAACGGGCGGCTGAGCGGGCTGTGTTTACCAACGACCCAACCGGCTTCGGTATGAAAGATNNATAGGGATGATGTCGGACCATTCGGAACAGTATTTCGACACGATCGTTCGGGAACTACGGCGTTGGGATTTCGTTCGCGGCCGCGACGACTGGCCGTTCGTCATCGGGGTTTCCGGCGGGATCGACAGCGCCGTCGTCCTTTGTCTCCTGGAGCGGTCGGTCGGTCCGAACCGGGTCCGGGCTTTCAATCTTCCATCCCGATTCAATTCCGCTGCGACCCGGGACGCGGCCAAGACGATTTGCGAGCGGCTTGGAATCGTTCTCGGTGAAATCCCGATCGATCCGATTGCCGAAACCGTCCGCGAAACGCTTCAACGAGCCGGGTTCGAGCCGGGTCCGCTTCATTTCGAAAATATCCAGGCCAAGATTCGCGGAACCGATCTCCTTTCCAATATTGCCGGCATTCTCGGCGGTTTGCTCACGAACAACGGGAACAAGGTTGAAGCGATTCTCGGATACGCGACGTTGTACGGCGACGTGAACGGGGCGGTCCGGCCGATCGGCGACCTGACGAAACTGGAGGTTTGGGCGCTCGCCGCGCACCTGAACGACCGGATTTATCGTCGGGAGGTCATTCCCCGGACATTGATTCCGGAACACCCGTCGGTTGCGGCGGATATCCCGCCCAGCGCGGAACTCGCGCCGGACCAAATCGATCCGATGAAATGGGGATATCACGACGCGTTGGCCGTTTATTTCCAGACCCGTCTCGATGCGATTGCCGACGGTAAAACGCTCGAACCGGTCTTGTCCGCATGGAAAAACGGAGTGTTTTCCCGATTCCTGTCCGCCTGGAACGGGCTTGCAGAAGAGGAGAACGACGCCGTTCTCGACGCCCACGGCCTTTCGGACCGTCAGGTTTTTTTGGACGATCTCTACTGGTTCCTGCGCTCGGTACATGCGGCGCGGTTCAAGCGATTGCAATCGCCCCCGGCCATTCCCGTTCACGAATCGGTCGGCATGACCGAATCGGCGGAACAGACGCCTTGGACGTTGACCCGCGACCAATTGGAGCGAATGGCGGACGCCTGGGGCGACGGTGGGGGAACTCGCCGGAGCTCCGCAAATTCGGATATACCGCGAACGGCCTGAAAATGCGGCGTGTTGTTCCGCGAACAATCGCCTGCCGCTCGAACGAAATGCGTAATAAGTTTTTTGCCAATCTGTTATGACGAATGAGTGTGGCAAACAGTCTTCACCAAACAATCCATTTTACTGCGTTTCCGGTATATTTCTACATGCCGTATTTTTCCGCCGCCTTTTTCAAGTCTTCGTGATAACCTAGTTCGAACCGCAACCAGAGATCAGCAGGGATTTTCGTGATTTTTTCCAATGCCGCGGCCAGATTCGGAGTAACGGGAAGGCGACCGAGAAAAAGCAGATCGACCGCCTCAAGGGGTAATTTGGACTTTTTGGAAAAGTGCTCCTTGTCCATGCCCATTTCTTCGAGCTTCTCCGTAAGATGTTCACCGGGAGCAATGGGGATAATAAAGTTTGGCTCGTGAGGGTAACGTTTTCGTGACCTGGCCTTTGGTTTCGCCGTTTTCGCTTCCGCTTTGGTTTTTGCTGTCATTGTCCTGCCTTCCCTAATGGTAATCGACGATTTCAACTATCGTTACAGCAGTTATTTGCGTCCAGTCGAGTCCTCCATCTTTTTTCGGCGGCGGCGGGTCGGCGGTTGGAATGAGAATCAAACGGCAGGGATGCCCGATGCTTGCGGCAATTTGCCCTTTTCGATTTTGGCTCAATTCGTGCCAATGGCCGGCAACGTGCCGAAGTTGCTCCAAGTTGACGGCCTGTCGTAATTGATCAGGCCGGGTTACCAAGCTCAATGCCCGGCGGTCACCCAGTTCCCGCCGCATCGACTGCAAATCCGCGCAGGTTCGACGAATCCGGCTGTTGGCGCAGGTTATCTCCATTGACAGCAATCCTCCATCCCGTACATCGGCATTTTACGAGGTTGGAATGACATTTTCAAGCCGAATTTCGGCCGATACACCGCAAACAGCCGACGGAGTGCAGGAGTACAACTTGAAGACGGTCCGCCGGTTGACAGGACACCGCAAAAACGGACAATGGGGGAAAATGTCCCGATAGCCGCTTTCCGCCTACCTCCCCACTCGAAATGATTTGCGTAACCATAGCGACGGGCTCGCACAAACGATTGATCCTGGAACGGGAAAACCTGGTCGCCGACGGCATTAAATTCGTCGAATTCCGGCTGGATTTTCTCCGCAAGGCGCCCGAATTGAACCGGCTCATCCCGGAACGGCCCTGTGCGACGGTCATCACCTGTAGGCGTCCCCAGGACGGCGGGCTTTGGCGGGAATCGGAGGAACGGCGGCTGACGACGCTGCGCGAGGCGATCGTGGCGGGCGTCGAATTTGTCGATCTCGAAGTCGATGTCGCCCCGACGATTCCCCGGTACGGCCAAACGAAGCGGATCGTCAGCCATCATGACATGAATTCCATGCCGGACGACCTGGAAGCGTTGTACGAACGAATGCTCAAGGGTGATCCCGATTTCGTCAAAATCGCCGTCATGCCGAAAACGATCGACGACGTTTTCCGGTTGCTGCATTTCGTCGAGGGGAAAAACGTGAAGGCGAAACTGGGCGGCGGCAGGGAACGTCGCACCATCGGCATCGCCATGGGCGAAATGGGCCGGATGAGCCGGATTCTCGCGAAAAAATTCGGCATGCCGTTCACCTACGCGACCTTTTCCCGGTCGCGGGTCGTCGCTCCGGGCCTGATCGATTACAGGCATTTACGCGATGATTACCGATATGACACGCTGGGAACCGACGTGGACGTTTACGGCGTGGTCGGTTATCCGATCGGACACAGCCTGAGCCCCGCGATTCACAACGCCTCGTTCGTCGCCCAGGAAATGCGCCGCGTCTACCTGCCGTTTGCGATTCCGCCGGAAGAACTCGACCGGTTCGTCGACCGGGCTCCCGAAATCGACGTCCGCGGACTTTCCGTGACGATTCCGCACAAGGTCGCGGTCATTAAAAAACTGACCCGGCTTGATCCGGCGGTCGAGGAAATCGGGGCCTGCAACACGGTCGTGTTCGACGGTCCGCAACGCATCGGGTACAACACCGATTATATTGCCGCGGTTATGAGCATCGAGGTGGCGATGGGGGGCAAAGGAAACGAGCCGGAAGGAATTCTTTTCGGCAAAAAGGCCCTGGTGCTCGGCGCCGGCGGGGCGGGAAAAGCACTGGCGTACGGCCTGATGAAACGCGGGGCGCGTGTCACCGTCGTCGACGCCCTGATCGACCGGGCCCACGAGTTGGCCGACCAGCTTGACTGCCATTATTGCGAATGGGAAAACCGGGCCGCTTTGCGACCGGACATCGTCGTCAACTGCACGCCGATCGGCATGCATCCCAACGTCGATGCTTCCCCGATGGAAAGGGCCATGCTCCGCGATGGAATGGTCGTGTTTGATGCCGTCTACAATCCGGAACATACGATGCTGATTAGGCTTGCGCAAGAACGAGGCTGCAAGACCGTCAGCGGCGTCGAAATGTTCGTCGGCCAGGCTTGTCTTCAATTCAAGCTTTTTACCGGCCAAAAAGCGTCCGCGAAATTGATGCGGGAAATTCTTAAAAAATCGATTTCAAGCGTCAAGGAATAAGAATACCGAAATCGGGAAAAGTCAGGTATTTTGTCGATCCGCCCGGATATCGTTTGCTTTTCTTGTGGAAATATGCCAAAATAAGTAAATTGCGTCGAGTTTGCGGGCCCGGTTTTTGCTCCAACTTCCAATTATAGTCAGGGTTATTCGATATGTTCCCAACACATTTATGGCGTTCTTTCGGAATTTTCGGTTTGTTCGCTTCGATCCTTTTTTTCGTCGGAGCCGATACGACCTGGGCCGTTACCGATGATATCGGAGCCACGATCCTGATGCAGGAAGAGCGGAAAGAAGTCGAGGAAAAAACGTCGGATGATTCCGGAACGGACGACGAACAAAAGAAGGACAAACCCAAGGACGACGAGCAGAAGAAGGACGAACCCAAGGACGACGAGAAAAAGAAGGACAAGCCCAAGGACGACGAGCAAAAGAAGGACGAACCCAAGGACGACGAGCAGAAGAAGGACAAACCCAAGGACGAAGAGCAAAAGAAGGACGAACCCAAGGGCGAAGAGCAAAAGAAGGACAAACCCAAGGA
>DOMV01000335.1 GCA_003509805.1 Planctomycetaceae bacterium | reverse complement strand
TGGCGGGCCTGCATTGCCCGGCGGCATGGATTCGGCAGTTTGTTTACGAGGATTCCTCGCCGGGAATGGCGGCACTGATCGGAACGATTCGGGCGGCCCAACACGCGTACAAAGGTGTTCCGAAATCCGCTGCGGTGGATCAAAAAAATTCCGATGCGTATGCCCTCTACACTGCGGCGGCACTCTGTCGTTTTCCGCCAGACAAAAAAGAATGGGGCATCAAACTCGCCGTCTGGCAAACTTTTGAATGAGGGGCGTTTGCATCAACAGCAAAGCGTGTTCCAAAACCTGCTCACTGTTCCCTGATCCCTCTTTAGCCTGTCATCGGTCGTTTTGAGGGCTGTGGGCGTTCGGGTATTTTCTCCTATCGCCTTTCGCCAACCCTCAAGGAACCAACCTGATGAGCAAACTCGCGTCTACCACCAGTACCTCGGCTCTGATCGAAAAAGTCGTCGGTCGCATGATCGCGGAAAGGATGGACATGGCCGGCAAGCACGCCTCGCTCGAATCGCCCCAAAGCGTCCCGAACGTTGAGGAATCGTCACCAGAACAGAAAGTCACTCAAAAACTGCAACATAAAGGCGAAGACTACGAGAAGGCGAACGAAACCTCATTCGGACGCCAGATCACCCGCGACCTGCTCGGTCAGGGCCCGAACAGCGGCCCGCTACCGGACAAGGCTTCCTCGGACCAGCCGGAAGACCGGTCCAGCGAGAACGACATCAAGGACAACCCGCTCTTCGACGTGTTCCATTCCGTGGGCGAACCGACGCAGGAGATCGATGATCCCGGCACCCAGGGCGATCCGGTTTCCGAGAAGCTGCAACTGAAAAAAGACGCCGCCGCGATCCTCTCGCGCATGGATGACGTGAATAAACAGGGCCAACAAATCATCGACTACCTGATGGCCTTGACGGTCGAACGCAAGGAGGCCAATGCCGAGCAGCGCACCTACACGCAGGATGAACTGATTACGGAAGCGGCCAAACTAGCGACCGCCGACGCGTTGACGGAAGTGAAAACGGCGATGGTCACGCTCGTCGACGATGCGATCTACGCGGCCGAGGCGACGGCCCTGGCCATCAAAAACGAACAAAACACGACGCAGCAGAAAGCCGCTTCGACTGCCCGTACACCCACTTCCCAAAAAGCGGCCTCGGATGAGGAAACGCAGGAGTCGCCCCAAGCCGCCGCTGGCGAAGAATCTCCGGAACAACCTGTTCCGCCCACCGCCGATGTCGGCGGCGAGCAGGCGATGGCCGCCATGACGGAACCCGCCCCCGCAGGCGAGCCGGGTGGCGAAGCTCCCATCTCGGAAGAGGAAGCGCAGGCCCTGATGGGCCAGTCGCTCCAAGAAATCGGGATCGAACCCGCAGCGGCCCCGGAAGGCGGAGAAATCGCACCGGAAGGAGAGAGCATCGATATTTCGCCGGAAGAACTCGCCCTGTTCGAGCAGGCGATGCAGCAGGCGGGCGTGACGCCGGAAGAGGTGGCCGAAGCGATTGCGGAACTGGAAGCGGAACAAGGGGCGGGAATCGATCCGGCCGAAGGGGCGGTCGCCGACGAAGAAGCGGCCAAGACAGGCCACTACAAATTCGCCTCCTTTATCAACCGCCCGGCGGCCAAAACGGCCGAGCAGGAACAGCGGGCCGCCATGATCCGCGGGGCCGTACGCGATTTCGTGTTCGGACCCAGTACCCGTAACTTCAATTAAGGAAACGATGATATGGACCCGAAACTCGTGACGCTGCTCGCGGACTACATGGAAAAAACGGGGAGCATTTCTGCGGACACGCGGAATCTCGTCGACCGGATGTACCGGCATATCGACAGGCAGGACACGGCGAAGACCGCATCAATCGCGGCCCTGACGGACAAGGCCGGTGAACTTGCACAAAAGATGACCGGAATCCGAATGCTGTCCGGCCAGCCCTTGATCGAAGGTTACGAAATGGTCAAACAGGCCGCGGCCATGATGATCGACCACGACCAAGCTCTCCAGTTGCTCGACATGGTCTTGGACACGATCAACCTGGACCGGCAAAAACAGGCGAGCTTGGAGCCGGGCCGGGCCTGCCCGTCGACCTCGAAAAACGCCGACGAACTGTCCGCCATCGACGGCCTCATGGCGGATTGCGGGATCACGGCGTAAAGGCTTTCGGCGGCATATAAACGACCATCAACGCCGTTTGGCGGAAGCCAGTGACTAATGACGAGTGACCGCAAGCGGAAACCAACCACGAACAGGTGCTTTTCTTTCGAGTGAAATCCTAATTGTTGTTCAATAATATATTTTCTCTCCGAAACCGAAGGAGTCGACATGGATTTGCCCATCACGAACTACAAGGTCATGCAGGCGGGCGGTTACGAAACGCGGCCCGCCGAAACCATGCTGGATCACTACGCCTGGATGAACCAGGGGCCGGACGTCGAGGACGCCGTCGTCTTCAACCGGGCCATCGACCCGGAAGTGCGGCCGGACACCTGTTACCAGCGTTATCTGCCGAAAGGGCGTATCTTTTCGCTGACCGCGAACAATACGATGGTGCCGGGCGTTTTGGACGAACATGAAATCCCGATCGCCTGTATGCTCATCGGCTCGAACGCGAACGACGGCGACGTGGTCGGCGGGCCGCGAATCGGCGACCCGGAACATTTTATGGATGCGCAGGTTCCGCTCAAGGATGAGGCGAACGCGCCGTTCTGGAGCATGGGGGCCGGCTACATCTATGAGACGTCCGAATTCGTTCAAGCCGATCTGGTGAAACTCGTTCCGACGACGCCTGTGACCGCGGTTCCGCACATGACGAATTTCGACTTGGCCGGGATGATTACGGTCGGGTCCGTGTACGTCGACCATATCGTCGGCACCGTCGTCGAGAAACCGGAACCCTGCGGGATCAACGGCTCGATTCTCACCGTCAAGATTTTGGGAAAAGTCGTGCCCCGGATCAAAAAGAGTTCGCTCGACAAGCTGCGTTCCTAACGGAATGTTGCGGATGCCACCACTTCATACAAAGGATTTGAAATGCCAACACTTGCCCAGGAACGGCAGATGCGGAATGTTCTCGCGGAAAAAATCGCGAGCGGGAATCCGACCCTGCAAAAGGAAGCGGCCGCGTCACTCGACAAGTTCATCCGGAAATCGTTCAAGGAGCAATCCTACTCCGACAAGATTCTGGAGCCGCAGCAACTCACGACCGAGGATTTCTACCCGCACATGACCTCCGACAAACTCTGGGTCATGCTCGAAATCGAACCGGAATGTCCCGGCGTGGTCACGATGGCCTACAACACACCCGCCCCGATCATGACTTTCGGGGCGAAACGGACACTGACCTCCATCGACCGGATCAAGAGTGTCCGCATGAAGAAGGAAGTGAACGAACTGATCACCTGGTCCGTCTCGCTGCGCGACATCCAGGCCGATTTCCAACTCAAGGAACTGCACACGAAGGTCGACAGCCGCTTCATGGCCTGCCTGAACGCCTGCGTCGGCACGCGGCCCAATACGGTCATGAAAGCGACCGGCTCGGTCCATTATCACCGCGTCTACGACGGCCTGACCTCGAACGCCTTGGCCGAATCGCTCAAATACATCCCGAAACTCGGCTACAAGGATAACGGACTCAACTCGAAAACGCTGCTCATGAACAGCATCACGTTCAAGGAGTTCGCCAAGTGGAAGCCGTGGGACGCGGGCCAGGATTTCACCAGCGACATCCTGAAAAACGGACTCCAGTCCGTAGAGTCGGGCCTGATGGGCCTGAAATTCGTGCAGACGATCAAACGGAAACTCGTGCCGGACGGGGCCGTGTACCATTTCGGCGACCCGAATTTCATCGGACGTTCTTACGTTTGGATCGAACCGACCATGATCATCAAGCAGCGGGACCACAGCGTCGAGTTCCATGTTTTCTGCGAACGGGGCGGCGGCGTGTTCGTCTTCATCGGGCTGGCCAAGGTCGAATACACCGGGGTCTAGGGGACAGGCCGGAGACC
>DOMV01000084.1 GCA_003509805.1 Planctomycetaceae bacterium | reverse complement strand
CATGTTCGATTTTCAGCCTGAAGACCAATATATACCGTAAACGGCATGATAATCCTCCCGCGAACGATCCCGTGCATAACCTCCTGCCGATCGAACGATCCGCATAAACGCTTGCATTAACAAAGGTTGTGGCAAGTGAGTACGGCAAGCAGGCTTGACCACATGTCCGTTTTCATCGCGTTTCCGGTATAAGTGGCGGTCAAACATTTATTCGCGGGCCTGTATACTGAAAGCCATTGAAATTTCCCGAAGCCGACGATTTAGGAGCCTGCCCACCGGAAACGACACTGCCGAAGGTAAACAGGCGGTTCAACCGGGCTGTGTTTACCAACGACTCAACCGGCTTCGGTATAAACCGCCCTGTTCCATACTGACGCGAGAATCGATGTCCCGTATCGCCTTGCTCATCCTGATGTCGATGGTCCTCGCGGGGCCGCGATCCGTACAGGCACGGCAACAAAACGACCGGGCCGACCGGGCTGACCGGGCCGACCACAAAGACGTGTTCGCCCTTTCCACCTCGCTTTTATACCGAACGCCGTTGACATTTTCCGAAACCAGGTATGTCCCGTACGGACGCCGGGTTCCCGATGCTTCGCATGGTCGCCGAAGTGCGCGACTGTCCGCAGGTAAACAGTCGGGCCAGGCGGAAAACGGGGCCGGCCTCGCCATATACCGTAAACGGCCTGAAATTGTTCCCGCGAACAATCGCTTGTCGCTCGAACGAAACGTGCAACAAACCGTATATAAATATCTTACGGCGAGCGGGTGCGACAGGCAGCCTTCACCAAACAACCAATTTCACCGCGTTTCCGATATAAGAGCCACGGATTACCGTATCGCGCTGGATACGGCGAAACGACGCATCTGGTATCGCGGTTTCGGACGGATTCTCAGCCAAGGAGCCGGGGATACCGCTGTTCTCGACACTGCCGCTCTCAATACCGCCGCTCTCGACTCGGCGGCTCTCGGCAACATCGACGCCCAATCCTACGGTTTTTCAGTCGGTACGGAACAACGCTTCAACCCGTTTTTCATGTTGGGTTGCGGTGTCGGCGGAAATTGGACGACAACGGACCGGGCCTCGTCGAC
The DNA here is from genome assembly GCA_003509805.1 of Planctomycetaceae bacterium. Classification (GTDB taxonomy): domain Bacteria; phylum Planctomycetota; class Planctomycetia; order Pirellulales; family Thermoguttaceae; genus UBA8133. The sequence goes on along the minus strand of DOMV01000084.1, from coordinate 5,247 downwards.
GGAAAAAAACGCGGCGCTGTTCGTATCGATTTACAGCCGGCTGGATTTTCGCCGGGCCTTTCTTTATTTGGAAACCGGATACGGGAACAACGATTACACGAGCGGACGCTCGGACGGCGAAAACGAGTTCACGGGAAAACGCAACGCGGACCAATTTCATCTCCGTGCCGAATGCGGAACCTGGTGGGAAGTCGGTTTCGCCCGATTCGAACCGTTTCTCGGCATCCAATACGTCACACTGTACGATCCGGCCTATGTCGAGTCCGGGGGCCGATCCTATGCGGAATCCGATGACCGGAAAACGACGCTCCTTCTCGGGCTTCGTTATTCGTGGCGCCATGCGGGCCCGTTGGCGCGAATGGAGCCGATCATGTTCGCCGGCCTGGTCCATGAACTGGAAACGACGGACCTGTTTTCCGTCGGGACCTTCACCGACGCCCCGAACATTTATCGGATAAGGGACACGGAAGCGCAAACGGACCGTTTTTTCGTCGGCGGCGGTCTCAGCGCTTCGATGCGCCGACGGCTGGACCTGTATTTTCGTTACACGGCGGAAATCGCTTCCGGATACAGCGCTCATACGCTGATCGGCGGGATGAACTGGAATTTCTAAGCCGCCCCGCGAATGCCGTTTCCGCGACGTTGCCCCTTGTGCCGGGGTTGGGAAACAGGTATCATCGGTCTGCGTTGTCGGTCCGCCGCACGCGCCCACCCCCACCGTTTACGGTATAAAAAGAGATGGAAAAAATATGGAAACGATTTGGCTTTGGATCGGGTTTATCCTGCTCATCACTTTTTTCCTGACGCTCGATCTCGGCGTTTTCAACAGGAAGGCGCATGTTCCCGGCATGCGCGAATCGCTCGGCTGGACGACCTTTTGGATCGCCACGGCCCTGGTTTTCAACGTCGCGATTTATTTCATGTACGAGCATCACCTGTTCCATATCGGTCAGGAAGGCGGCCAAAACGTCCTGGGCGGGGCGCAAGCGGCGAAAATGTTTTTCACCGGCTACCTGATCGAAAAATCGCTCAGCCTCGACAATATCTTCGTCATCGGCATGATCTTCGCGTTTTTCGGCGTTCCCCGGCTCTACCAGCATCGCGTGCTCTTTTGGGGAATTTTCGGGGCGATCCTCATGCGCGCCGCCATGATCCTGCTCGGCGTCGCCCTGATCAAGATGTCCGAAATCACGCTTTATTTCTTCGGCGCGGTCCTGCTGTACACGGCGATCAAGATGCTCTTCGCCAAACATGAAGAGATCCATCCCGAAAAAAATCCGCTCGTTCGATTCGCAAAACGTTTTTTCCGTGTCACCGCGGATTACCGCGAGGAACATTTTTTCGTGAAAGAGAACGGGCTCCGGGCCGTTACGCCGCTTTTCCTCGTACTACTCGTGGTCGAAAGCAGCGACGTCCTGTTCGCGATCGACTCCATCCCAGCCATTTTCGCCATCACGCAGGATCCTTTCCTCGTATTCACCTCGAACGTCTTCGCGATTCTCGGCCTCCGTTCGCTCTATTTCGTCATGGCCGCGATGATCGCCCGATTCCGCTACCTCCATGTCAGCCTGTCCGTGATTCTCGCCTACGTCGGGCTCAAGCTGATGTGCATCAAGGTAATCGAGCATTATCATCTCGGCGACCTCATGACCTGGGTTTCCCTCGGCGTCATCGTTCTCGTCATGCTCCTCGGGATCGTCGCCTCGATCATCCGGGCCGAACCGGGTCGACGCGATACGGAAACCCGGGAACGACCGGATTCCGATCCGACAGCGCAATATACGGAAGGCGATTGAAATTTCCCGAAACCGATTCCCGGGAAGCCTGCCCACCGAAACGACACTGCCGAAGGTAAGCAGGCGGATAGGACGGGCTGTGTTTACCAACGACTCAACCGGCTTCGGTATAAAACCCAAGACGAATCGGTGCCGGTATGCAGGTCGGCATGCAGGCCCGTATGCGGCTTGTATGCCGGGCTTGAATACCGTGGGATATCCGGTATACTGGGGGCGGTTTGGAAACCGTCCGAAACAACAGCCGGCAAGGCGGCTCGTATCAATCAAAAACGGGAGGCCGTCCATGTTCGCCGAAATGCGATCCGGGTTTTTATGCACGCTTTTTTGTACGGCATTGTTTTGTACGACCTTGTTTTGTACGACCTTGATCGTCTCGGGCGCGTCTCCGGTTTCGGCGGCGAAACCGTTGCGCGTCTATCTCGGGACTTACACCGGTCCGGCCGTGACGGATGCGAAAGGGATTTATCTGACCGAACTCAATCCCGAAGACGGAACGCTCGCCCCGCCGCGACTGGTCGCCGAATGCGCGAATCCCGCTTTTCTCGCCCTCCACCCGTTCAAACCCTTGTTGTACGCCGTCGGTGAAGGCGGCCAAGGCGTTGTCCGAGCATATTCCCTCGATACCAAAACCGGCGACCTGGTTTTCCTGAACGAGGAAACCGTTCCCGGCGAAGGCGCCTGCCATCTTTGCGTCTGCTGCTCCCGGGAAGACCTGCCCGCCTCGGTTGCCGTCGCCTGTTACGGCAGCGGGACGGTCCATCTGCTGCCGATTCGTGACGACGGCCGCCTTGATCCCTGTTCCTCGACGATTCGACATTCCGGTGAAGGCCCGAATACACGGCGTCAACTGGGGCCGCACGCCCATGCCGTGTATCATCTGCCGGTGGCGGTCACAGACAAGTTCGTCATCGAGATGCTCGTGGCCGTCGACCTGGGTGTCGACAAGGTTTACCACTATCTTCTCGATCAGGAAAAAAAGGAAATCGTGGATCCGGACACGGATCTCGGGGAAGATAAACGAAACGATCAAATCGCCCTTCCGCCAGGCAGCGGGCCCCGACATTTGGCGCAGCAGTTGACGCTCGATAACGACACCGACAAAACCGGCCATGTCATGTCCGACTACACCTGTTATATCCTGAATGAACTCGATTCGACCGTGTGCGTATACGACGGCGAACGGATTCTCCAGACGCTTTCGACCTTGCCGGAGGGCGTGCAACCGGCCGATTGCGACAATGCGACCGCGGAAGTTTTCCTGCACCCGGGCGGTCGGTTTTTGTACGCCTCGAACCGGGGCCACGATTCGATCGCGCTTTTCACGGTTGCCGGCAAGATGGTTGCCGGCAAGACGGTTGATACAAACAGTCTCGATACAAAGAATGAGAAAGCCCCGCTGACGTTCGTGGAATGTGTTCCGAGCGGCGGCAAGCATCCCCGTTCGTTCAATCTTTCCCCGTGCGGCAACTGGCTCATCGCGGCGAACATGAACACGAACGACGTCGCAACCTTCAAGATCGACCGGACGACCGGACGATTGACCCCGACCGGCAAGCGGATTACCGTAAACAGGCCGGTGTGCGTGTTGCCCGTCCGCGAGTGACCGCCCGTCCGCGGTATAACAAAAACTTTATCGATTGCTCATGATTTCCCGTATTTACACGCTGCTTGCGATCTTCATCCTGTTCCCGTTCCTGGCCGGTTGTCCTTCGTCCCCGGAAAAGGGGGGAACCGCACCTCCGGGAGAAGCGGGAACGGCAAGTACCGTCCGGTTCGACGCCCCGAAGCCGGAAATCGGCCTGCCGAATGAAACCGATTTGAACGGACTCGGCCCGGAAAACGACCTGGAAACGACGTGGTTGCTCAGCGATGCGATCGGCGGCATTGTCATCCAGCCGCAACGGTTCCTCGAATCGCCGTTCGGCGGGGAAAACGCCGACATCATAAACGACCTGATTCAGACGTACCTCCAGGTTCCGGGTGATCTGACGAAACTGGACCGCATCCTCGTTTCCATGCGACCCACCGTCGGTGTTCCGATGCAACAGGTCGATCAGGAAGGGAAGCCGGTCATGCGCTTGATGCAAATCGCGTCGAAATCGACCGTGTTCCAATTTCGCGAACCCGTCACGCCCGAGCTGTTTTTCACGCAATTCTTTCCTTTCCCGATTCCGTTGGAGGACCTGGTGAAGGCCAAACTCGGTCCGGTCGAGTATTACGACCTGATCGCCGGCTCCCGACCGCCGGGCGATCCCGGTTTCCCCCTGACCGACCAGGGATTGGTCTCGCTCGCCGTTCATTTCGCGGGCGAAAAAACCGTCGTCGTCGTCGAAGGAGACCGCTCGACGTTGGAAAACGCGTTTTCCGGCCAACCGGCTTCCGGGGCGGTCGCCCGGCGATTGAAGCGTCTTGACCTGGCCCGCACCGACTTGGCCCTCGTCGTTTCCCGTGAGGGAATCGCCTTTCCCGGCGAGGAAATGCGGGCTCAATTGGCCCGGACGCCGATGCCCCGGCCGTTGATCGAACCGCTTCTGGGCACCCGGGCGCTGTACCTGACGCTCGACAGCCGGGCCGACGCGACGGGAAACATCGTCTCGGTGCTGTTCGATATGACCGATGCCGCGAAAGCGCAGGAATTGTCCGAACAGCTTCAAGCCTGGATCATGTCCGAAAAGGCCGACATGAATGCTTCCGATCTGCCAACCCTGCCGATCCCGAAGGAATTGATCGACACGGTGCTCGGTGCGATCGATATTCGGATCGAGGAGAAGTCCGGGAACCTGCTCCGCACCGGCCTGCGGAATATCGACGAATGGAAAACACGGTTTCACATTCTCGTACAGAATGTCCGCGATTATCAATACCGGGAGGAAGTCGCCAACCGCATGCGGTGGATCGTCCGGGGTGTCACGCGATATATCCAGGAACACAAGCAGTTCCCGCCGATGACGATCAAATCGGCGGACGGTCGACCGCTGTTGAGTTGGCGCGTCGCGATCCTCCCGATGCTCGGCGAGGAAGAGTTGTACAAGCAATTCAAGCGGGACGAACCGTGGGATTCGGAGGCCAACAAACCCCTGCTGGAAAAGATGCCCGCCGTTTTCGCCATGCCGCTGAAGGAGGGAGTCGCCGCCCGGAATCCGGGAGCCGATTCGACTTCGATGACCCGGATGCGGATTTTCAACTCGCCGGGAACGCTTTTCGCCAGGGAACCGCTTAAACCGGAGGATATCGTTTCCCCGCCTTCGACCGCCCTGGTCGCCCTGGTCGTTCCCGATCAGGCCGTCGAATGGACCCGGCCCGATACGCTTGTTTACGAACCGGACAAGATCGGGGAACAATTCGGCGACACGTTTACCGTCATGACCTGTCTCGGCGAATTGATTTCCGAGCCGTTGCCGCAATTTCCGTTGCAGATGATCGACCTGTTGGCGACCGGAAAAGCGCCGCC
>DOMV01000375.1:2331-2960 GCA_003509805.1 Planctomycetaceae bacterium | reverse complement strand
TCGCCGCCGGAAAGCGTCGTGGACGCCTGGCCGAGCGTCAGGTAGCCGAGGCCGACCCGGCGGAGGCTTTCAAGCATCCGGACGATCTGCGGGAAATTCTCGAAGAAGGCGTGGGCATCGTCGATTTGCATATCGAGCACGTCGGCGATCGATTTGCCTTTGTACTTGATTTCGAGCGTTTGCCGGTTGAACCGTTTGCCCTCGCAAGCCGGGCAGACGGCGTACATCTCGGGCAGAAAATGCATCTCGATTTTTTGGACGCCCTGTCCCAGGCATTCTTCGCAACGTCCGCCGTGAACATTGAAACTGAAGCGGCCCGCCTTGTATCCGCGGCGTTTGGCGTCCTTCGTTTGGGCGAAAATTTTCCGGACTTCATCGAACAGGCCGGTGTAGGTGGCCGGGTTGCTGCGGGGCGAGCGCCCGATCGGCGTTTGATCGATCTGCACGAGCTTGTCGATTTTCGCGACCCCGCGCAGGCTGTCATGCGGTCCGACCGCGATTTTCGATCCCGCTCCGCAACCGGGGGAACCGTGTTCACAGGCGGAATCGTTCGCTCCCAGACCGGCGAGTCGCCGGCGGATCGCGGGGACCAGCGTTGCATTCAGGAGCGAGCTTTTGCCGCTGCCGCT
>DOMV01000375.1:2074-2301 GCA_003509805.1 Planctomycetaceae bacterium | reverse complement strand
CCTCGATCACGATCGATTTCGTTTTGGACGGTTTGCGCCGTTTTTGGGGAACGGGAATCGAAAGTTCGCCGCTGAGATACTTTCCGGTGAGCGAAACGCTTTGACGCCGGATTTCCTCCGGGGTCCCCTCGGCAATGATGCGGCCGCCGCGATGGCCCGCCCCGGGGCCCATGTCGATCAGCCAATCCGCCTGCCGCATGATCGCCTCGTCGTGCTCGACGACCAGG
>DOMV01000375.1:0-2055 GCA_003509805.1 Planctomycetaceae bacterium | reverse complement strand
ATCGACGGTTCGTCGAGAATGTAACAGACGCCGACCAATCCGTTACCCAGGCCGGTCGCGAGGCGGACCCGCTGGAGTTCTCCGCCGCTGAGCGTGTCGGCAGCCCGGTCGAGGGTCAGGTAATCAAGACCGATCCGGTGCATGAAATCGAGCCGCAGCATGATTTGGTCGATCACTTGTTTGGCGACGTTCGCGTGCTCCGCCGGAATTGCGACCGTCCGAAAGAATGCGAGCGATTCCTCGATCGTCATCGCACAAACCTCGTAAATCCGTTTCGGGCCGAAAAGTNNCCCCGCGCGCCTCCGGCCGGAGTCGGCTGCCGCCGCAATCGGGGCACACGGTTTCGTTGCGAAAGGCCCCGAGGGCTTCCCGTTCCCGTTTGTTTTTCGATGTTTGGTACGTCTTTTCCAGTTGACCGATGATACCGGGGAATTCCACATCCCCGTGGATCATCCGTTCCCGCATCGGATCGTCGAAACGGCAAAGCGGGTATTCCCAAAGATTGAATACCGAAAGCGTGTCATCCTGCCGTTGCGCTGCCAGGAAGAACGCCTCGAACTCTTGACGGAATTGCTTGAGGGTCGCCGGCGCAAGCGATTTCCAAGCGGCGACGGCGCCTTTTCCCAGTGAAAAAAGCGGGTCCGGGATCAGCAGATCGGGATCGAACCGTTCGCACCGTCCCATTCCCTGGCAGGTCGGGCAGGCCCCGTACGGACTGTTGAAACTGAAGGTCCGCGGTTCGAGCTCCATGAAGTTGACACCGCACTTCGGGCAGGCGTGGAGCGTACTGTAGACCGTGTCTTTCCAGGAACTGCGCGTCGTGCCGTCCGGGTTGGTCGTTCGTTCCCGCTCGTGGACGGCGACGGCGACCCCCTCGCCGTATTGGAGCGCGAGTTTGAGCGATTCGGCAAGCCGGGCGCGAATGCCGTCCTTGAGCACGACCCGGTCGATCACCGCTTCCATATCGCTGTACGTCCTGGCGGTCCAATCGATCGCTTCGTCCGAAACGGCTTTGGCTTGCGATTTTCCCCGTGGTGTTCCTCGGACGGCCGACGCGGGCGATGGGGAATGCTGTGACGGAGAACGTAACGAGGATTTGGTCATGCCTCGGCCTTGTTTCGAACCGGATTGATCGTAGGCCGCCAGGATCGATTCGACATCGACCAAAACGCCGTCGATCCGGGCACGGACGAAACCGGCCTTGACGATTTTTCGCAGGACATCCGGATGCTGCCCCCGCCGTCCGCGAACGACCGGAGCGAGCAGCATGAGCCGTGAGCCCTCGGGCAACCGCAGGATATCGTCCAATATCTGTTCCGGGGACTGGCGGCGAATCATCCGGCCGCATGCGTAGCAATGCGGAAGGCCGCAACGGGCATAAAGGAGCCGGAGAAAATCGTACACTTCCGTGATCGTCGCGACCGTACTCCGCGGGTTGGTGCCCGAGGAGCGTTGGTCGATGGAGATCGTCGGTTGGAGACCGCTGATCGTATCGACGTCGGGCCGCTCCATCTGGTGGAGAAACTGCCTTGCGTAAATGGAGAGCGATTCGATATATTGCCGTTGGCCCTCGGCGTAAATCGTATCGTATGCGAGCGAGCTTTTGCCGCTCCCGCTCGGTCCGGTGATGACGACAACCTGATCGCGGGGAATATCGACGCTGATATCCTGGAGATTATGGGCCCGGGCCCGGTCCACCCGGATAGGGGATCGTTCGCCCGAAACCGCTTTGATCGTACTTTCGATCATCGTCAACCTCTGTCAAAGGGAACACGGGAAGAAGAACCCCTTGATTGTACCTTTCCGGCGCGCGGGTCACAAGCCCCGTTTCGGTCCATGCCGACGACCGGCTCATCGTGAAGGTGTCCGGCATATTCTCCGACCGGTCCTGGACGAATCCGGCAAGCCGATTCCCCCGGAGTTCCGCGTGCAATGGAAAGAAGGCACGACCATCGGCGGCACCGTCCGAAACACGGAGGGAAAACCCGTTGCAATACGATCTTTGCAATACGACCGTTGCAATACGGTGACATTTCTACCGAAGCCGGTTGAGTC